>JBGTNZ010000215.1:0-20998 GCA_041742805.1 Aestuariivirga sp. | reverse complement strand
GTAGGTTCCGACATACTTCTCTCGCTTCTCGCGCACCTGAACCCAGAGAGTGGGGTGGGCGGCGAAAAGCGACTGAAGAGGCCCGCTGAATGAGGCGGGCCGCACCCGAAGGGCCGTAGCGAAGCGAAGGACTGCGCGAATGAGTGCGAAGTCGAACCCTGCGAATGTGGTGATCATGCGCAGTTGCGGCCTGCCGCAGCGGGCCTAGAAAGGAGCGGCCGCCCACCCCGCGAACGGGATTCAGGCCAACAAAAATGTCATCGCGAAGCGATGGCCATAAGGACGCGACATTAATAGCGAGGTGACGCCAGTGACTTAAACCGATTGGGTGCGGTCATGTGTCCGGCCTGTTTGCGCGGCACATTCGCCGCTGGCCATGAAGAAATCCGCGGATTGCACGTTCCATCAGTGGAGCGGGCTCAAAGGCTCCGTACGTTCCTCGAACTGAGCAATCCCCGGCTCGACCGGTTCGTCATCACATCTACAGCACCACCTCGCGTCTCCAGCGGGTTTGACGCCGCAGGATTCTTTGTTGCGTTACGCGATCGCTGGTGTCTTGTAGCTGCCGCCGCGCGTCAGAACCGCCCAGACAATGCGCGCGATCTTGTTGGCAAGTGCCACTGCGGCCACAAGCGGCGGCCTTCGCGCCATGAGGGCGATCAGCCACGGTGAGGCATTCACCGGGTTGATCCTGGCCTGCTTGATGATCGCAAACGCTCCGAGCACGAACAGAGTGCGCAAGGTTCGATCGCCGGCCTTGGTAATGCGACCAAGACGCAGTTTGTTGCCGCTGGAGTTTTGCCGAGGAACGAGGCCAATCCAAGCTGCGAAGTCGCGGCCAGTCGGGAAGCGGGAAGCATCGCCAACGAGTGCCACAATCGTCGTTGACGTGACTGGCCCAATACCCGGAATTGTGCTTAGCCGCTTGCTTGTATCATCAAACTTTGAGTTTGCGGCGATCTGCGCTTCGAGAACCTTGATGCGCTCCTCCACAGCCAAAATCGAATCTGCAAGCAGTCGATAGGTTGCGTGAATCATGCCTGGCAGGCGCTGGTCTCCCAGTTGCGCCAACTTCAATATCTCTGTCGCCCCCGCCATGCCTTGCGCGGCGATGACCCCGAACTCTGCGAGCCCTGCCCTCAGCGCATTCAACATGGCCGTGCGCTGTGCGACGAATTGCGAGCGCAACCGGTGCATCAGGATCAGAGCTTGCGCCTCCTCGGTTTTTGGCGGAACAAACCGCATGGTCGGCCTTGTCACCGCCTCGCAGATCGCTTCGGCATCGGCCGCATCATTCTTGGACCGCTTTACGTATGGCTTCACATAATGCGCAGGCAGCAGACGCACGTCATGGCCGAGTACCTTCAACCTGCGCGCCCAATAGTGCGCCGTAGCACAAGCCTCAATCCCGACGAGGCAAGGTGTCAGCTTCGAAAAGAATTCGATGACCTGGCCGCGCGATAGCCGCTTTCGAATGACAATGTTGCCGGCGGCATCAATGCCATGCGCCTGAAACACTAGCTTGGCGATATCCAATCCAATTGTTGTGACTTGCATGATCTCCTCCTTGTCGTATGGCTGACTCCAACGGCCGCACCATAAGGTGCAGGCGGCTGAGCCGTCCCATCTCATCAGTGGAGGACCGCGCGAAAGCGATTGATCGGAGTGAACTCAATCGAACCTTGAGTTCTGAGTGGGCGCGGTTGTGGCAGGACAAGTCCGGCCTAAAAGGGAGCGGCCGCCCACCCCGCGAACCGGGAACGGTCAAACAAAGCCGACGCCGTCAGGCGGCGACTATAAGCGGGCCAGCGGCCCGCAAGCGCCAGGGATGGAAGCCCGCAGGGCGGAGACGGCGCCAGCCGGCTCCGTTCACGACAACCCGGCCGCGGCTACGCGGGGCGTAATCATTCTCTTCCGTAGTTTGTGGACTCGGTGGCTCGATTGAATGATCTTGCTTTACATTCAATCATCTCTATGAGAGCGCACCAGTTCAATGTGGCTCACGCCCAAGGCTTGCGCCAATTCGTAGAGTGTAACGATCGTCGGATTGCGCCTGCCCTGCTCCAAGCCGCTTATATACTGTTGGCTAAAGCCGGATATTTCGGACAGTTTCTCTTGAGTGAGGTCGTTCCTTTCCCTGACCCGCCGAACATTCCTGCCCACCAATTTCCGCATGTCCATGCACAAAGGTCAGCGCATTACATACTTTAAGTTTATCAACTATAGTGTGTTAAACTCGTTAGACGTGTAGAACCTGAGGCGTGAGCTTGGTCGAACCGAATTGCAGAAGTTGGGGGGAATATTCGAATGAGTGGGTCAAATCACCGAGATGGATTAGCGGACGAGCCTCCCGAGTCCGAGAACATTACACCGTATGATCGGAGCCATTTAGCGACTTATCTCTCACTCCTCTATGCCGCGGGCGAGGGCCAGAGCGATGAGGAGATATCCCGTAATATTCTCGAAATCGACCCCACGCGCGAACCCGAGCGAGCCTGCAGAATGCTCCGCAGTCACCTCGGTCGCGCCCGTTGGCTGGCCCAGAGCGGCCACAAATTCTTACTGGAAACCTAACGCCTGAAGCGCCGGTTGGTATCCGGGGACACTTCTCAACAACACCCACGAAGTGGTTGGTTCGACTCAAATCAGGAGAGTTCGGTATCCTCCCTCCATGAACGAGGTTCCAAGTCGCGCCGCCCGTCGTATACGATTCTTGAGATGATCGCCTGGTGCGTTCCAATCATCGTTGACGCGATCACGACCGAACAAGGCGATGGCAATGTCGCGATAGGACGCCCCCGCCAGACGGCCATCCAGCACCCGCAGGGCGGTGCAAAGCCTTTGTGATCTGGGATCGGGGATGAACCGCAGCAACTCCAGTGTTCCGCTCGCAATGAGGAAATTGAAGCATTCGAATGCGCGTAGTTGATGCTTTAATGTGTCTGGAAACAGCACTGCCTCCGTCAATAAATGGACAGGTTCTGCCAAATCAGCGCCGCGAGTATGCAGCTGAAGAAACCGCCCGGAATCCTTGAAGAGCAAATGCTGAGTTCCATCCCCACTCTGAACAGCCTGACAAAGGTAGGGATGTTCCAAAAGCCGATAGACGGGGGAATGAGGCACTGATCCAGCGCAAAATGCCGTCACATGAAACACATGTGGACAGATGTCTGGATCCCAGAAGATTTCAGCATCGTCGGCGTTCCGATCCGGTGGGTCGCCGAAAAATCAACCCCCATCGTTGCATCCGAGAGGTGCCGGCATCCAGTATGAACCGGCCAAACCCATTGCCCTGACTTGCTGCCACCGTTTGATTTCGGGTGAATGCCCAATCCGCCGCATAGTTCTTGTTCCGCCGCAGGAACTCCCATGCCCAGCCTCGGCGTGAGAGACGATGTGTAAACTCATAATTCGCCGCTTCTAGCCATCCGGTCTGTCGAAGCGGCTCGCTCGATTTGCTCAAACTACGACCAGGGCCACGGGTCATGGATCGCGCCCGCCACAATCGGATTCAGGTCGGTTCCACACCGGTCATGCCGCGGCGAGCGGAATGGGCGCCCACAGTACTCGCCCTTCAATACCGGAGGACATTTTGACTCGCGCCAAGGAATCAAGCGAGACGTTCAAGATTCCGGCCACAGCCTCGGTGGTGCCGATCATTCTGGTATTCCCCAAACGCTCAAGAGGCCAGTTCGCGCGACGCAAAATCCGTTCCATGCGCACGTCTGTGACAGTCATGATCCCGACCAGGGAAGAGGACAGTCCGAATTCGATCATGCCCGCGAAAAGCTCATAGGTCGCGTTTGCCAGTCCGTTTTCGGATCGCGATAGCGCCGGCGATGGTTCGAGTGCGAAACGGCTGCTCTCCCAGATTCGAGCATCCGAAGGACATGGATGTCCGTCAAGCAGCTGCGGAAAAACATCGCGCAGCATGTTGGGGCCAGTGGACGGCAGGAGGCGGACGCAGCCCTGAATTCGATCGTCATTGCCTCTGTGCAGAAGATATATGGGGTCCAGCGCGTCGAACCTGTCACGCTCCATCCCATTTTCGGAATGGACCTGCCAATCAAGTCTTTCCTTGAAGACGCGAAAGCGCAGGCGGTGCATCTCGGCGATAGCACTTGCGGACTCGGCATAGTGGCCCGGCGTGATTAACTGCATCATGGTTTTCTCCCGGCGAGTCGTGCTTGCTGGAGAAAACATGATTCAGCGGATCAGAACATGCTGGGGAGTTGCACAGGTTGACGTCGAAGTTCGGCCTTTTGGTACTGCGAAGGACGTGACGGGAAACGTAAGGTTTTATCTAGTGAACTGCATGGATGCAGCCAGCAATGCGACGGCCTGAGAAATCGTCCTGACACCCAGTTTCGATTTCGCATTGTCGAGATGGAATGCCGCGGTTCGGCGGGAGATGTTTAATATACAGCCGATTTCCCAGGCTGATTTGCCTTTGGTTGCCCATTCGAGGCATTCGTACTCCCGCGGCGACAATATGATCCCAGAAACGGATCGTTCGGGTGCCAGACTCAATCGCGCCCGCGAGTGAAACAAAATGGCCAGGAGTTGGAGAAGTGTTCGATGCCTTTCAACGCAACGCGTGAATTTCGCAGGAGAATCGTCTGCTGCGAAGGTTACGGCGGCAATCCGGCTCAGTGGATCGTGAAGCGGGATTGTAAAGCCGCATCGAATACCAAAACCGGCAGCCTCCTCCAGCAACTGAATTTGTTGACCGTAGAGCTGACGATCCCAATAATCGAGACCCCATTGAAATGGCTCGCGGGTTCGTCCCACCCTGTCTATGACCGGGTCAATTTTCTCATAGCCATTCGCGAGGTAGTGAGACGTCCACGGGGTGGGGTAATTTGAGATGAGCCTCACTTCCGCATTGGGTTGGTAACCAGCAAACAGATAGGCGAAAGTACCGAGATCGAAGGCGGCGGCGAGCTCGGTCATCGCAAATCCAAGCGCCGGAACGTCGGCGTTACTGTGAATTGAGTCAATGAACGTCCGGAAAATACGATCCATCGGTCCTCTTCTCGGGTGCGCCCTCCCTTTGCCGTCGTGTCAACGCCGCGCTGCGATCAAACGCGTGATCCACATCGCAGCAGTGAACACCGATCTGAGGTTTTCAATAAAAGAGCCAGTGTCGTCCTTCGCTGGATCAAATTAGGCACGAGCGGGTTATCTCGCGGCGCGATATAGGGGCTCAATTTTTGATAAACCTCCTCAATTTCTTTTCTGCAGAATTGGCCGTTCGTGTGTGTGACGCGTTCTAAATGTTCTCGAAGAGCTCGCCGGAATCAACTTATCCTGCAGCCGCAAGCCCCAAGGCGATGGCCGAGACGATCTTCTGAACGTCGGCGGCCGAGATGATCAGCGGCGGCGAAAGAATGATGTTCGAACCCGAGATGCGTATCATGACTTCCGCGTCATAGACCGTATCAAAAACGCGGGCCATCGTCTCTTTGCCGGCCGCCAGTTTCTTGTCATGGTCGCTGACCAGTTCCACGGCTGCCATGAGTCCCTGACAGCGGATGTCGCCGACGATGGCATGTTTATCCTTGAGCCCGGCCAGCCCAAGCGCGAGTTCTTTCCCACGGACAGCCGCATTCTCGTCAACTTTGAGTTTCCGCGTTTGTTCAAGCGTGGCGAGTCCGGCCGCGCAACTGACAGGATGGCCGGAATACGTATAGCCATGCCCGAAGTTGCCGAGCGCGTCCTTGTTGCCTTCCACCGCGGAGGCCACCTTCTCATTGATCATGGTTGCGCCCAGCGGGATATATCCGCAGGTAATCGCCTTGGCGATGGTCATCATGTCGGGTTTCACGCCCCAAAGCCTTGAACCGCTCCACGCGCCGGTCCGGCCGAAGCCCGTGACGACTTCGTCCGCGACAAGAAGAATATCGTGTTTGTCGCAGATCCTGCGCACCCGGCCCATAAAGCTTTCATGTGGGACAATGACGCCGCCCGCGCCTAGCACCGGCTCCATGATGAAGGCGGCAACTGTGTCGGCCCCCTGGAAAGCAATCTCGTCCTCAAGCGCGTTGGCGCACAGTTCAGCGAGTTTTGCTGGATCGCGCTCGTTGAAGGGATTGCGATAGGTGTAAGGACATGGAATGTGAAAACATCCCGGCAACAGCGGCTCGTAGTTACGGCGGTTTTTGATCACGCCATTGACCGAGGCGCCGCCAAAATGGGTGCCGTGATAACCCTTCTTCATCGAGATAAACTTGGTCCGGTCGCGAAATCCCCGTACCTTCCAGTATTGCCGGGCTGTCTTGAGCGCGGTCTCCACCGCGTCCGATCCGCCCGAACCGAAGATTACGCGCACCATGCCTTCGTCCGCGAAGAACTGCGTCAGTTCGTAAGCGAGTTCGATCGCTGGGCCTGTCGAGGTTCCCCGGAAACCGGAATAGTATGGCATGAGAGCCAGCTGATCGGAGATCGCTTTCTTGATCTGTTCGCAGCTATAGCCGAGATTGACGTTCCACAATCCTCCAACTGAATCTAGCACGGTCTTGCCATCGAGATCGGTGATGTGCACCCCCTCGGCCTTCATGACGACCTTCGGCGGATGGCTGCGCATCTCGGCGGGGTGCGCCATCGGGTGCCACAGGACCCTGGCGTTGTGTTCAGCCAAGAAATTGGAATCACGCATTTGAAATCTCCATTGCGGCGGCGCTGTTGCCCGGAGGAATAATGCCTGATGCAATCCACTCATCAAAAATGGTGAGTGCCGTTGCTGCGAAGGCAGGGCTGTTGATATGATCGGGAATATCGTGAAACACGATCGGAGGCTTTACGTCCAATCGAATGGTATCTACAAAAGCTTGGAGACCCTCCGGATCGTGAAACGGCTGACCGGGTTGGTCCCATTCTTCGATTCCCCCAGCAGGCAGGATGAAGGCTACCGGACCGATGGCCCGATCCAGTTTTCTTAGAATGCTGCGCGCTGCTTCTCTCCTTCCTTCCAGGTCGGTGGTGATCGAACCGACCAGGCGATTGTGCGCGTGATAGGGCCGCTTGGCCCATTGTGCCGGAAGTGGCGCCCAGGAGGGGATATCCACCATGTCAATGGCGCCGGGCGCTATAATTTGCGGAATGCCCATGCGGCCGGCATTCTCCAATCGGTCGGCGCCCGCGGATGTGGCAAGGGCGCCGTTTTCATGGTTGACGACTTCCTGCAGGCTGAAATCCATGACGGCCGCAAATCCCTTTTGCGCCGCCACGGACTCAAACGCGCGCCCCCCCATGCCGGTGGTGTGAAAGACCGCCAATTCATAACCGCGCTTTTCAAGCTCCGGTTTCAGGAACCACATGTATTTGAAGATGCTGAGAGATGTCATTCCGATGATGGGGCGCGATGCCTGTGGCTTGATGCTGGCGCGCGCCGCACCGACCACGGCACCGCAGGCCTGGGCCAGCGACGACTTGCAGATGCTGTTCAATCCAAAAAGGCCTCCCGCCCAGAGGATCATCATCAAGTCCGTTGAAATACGTTCCGGCGGAATGAGGTGCGAAAATGCAACGGTCGAGATCACAAACTTTGGCACGCCAAGCGGCAGGGCAGCAGCGACATCCAGCGCCAAATCCGTGCCCAGAGTTCCGCCGAGTGCGATCATGCCCTGCATACGGCCTTCACTGTGCAGCTTTTTCGCGAGCGCCGCGGCGCCTTCCGCCATGCGGGCCATCGCGTGATTCTCATCGCCAATGGCGCAAACCTCGGCAATCGTTGTGCTGGCGGAAGCTGCAACGTTCTCATTGGTAAAATCCGTCTTGAACTTCGGTTTTCCGAGAACGCCAACGTCCATGATCAGCACTTGGGCGCCTTGCGCCTCCATGCTTGATTTCATGAAAAGGATTTCCTCTGCCTTGGTATCGCAGGTGCCGATAAGCAGAATTTTGGGTTGCGTGTTCATGTATTCCGCCCCGCCGCCAGCTTATAGGATATTTTTTCCTTCGCCGGGCTGCCGCCCAGTTTCCGCGTAATATCCCTGGCGGCGCTGGCGACGGCTGCACTATGCCGAAGCAGCACGGCTTCGCTCATCCGCGCCGCGGGCGTAGCCACTGAAACCGATCCGAACGCCACGCCGTTGGCATCGCAGACGGGAGCAGCGACACTGACGGCCTCCACGTCGTAGGTACCTGCGGCCATCGCGTATCCCTGCACTCGCGTCGCCTCTATCAGCTTGCGCAACTCGATGGCGCGCACGACGGTTTTCGGCGTCAGGCGTTTCAGGGGCTTGCGTAGAACGCGCTCCTTAGCTTCGCTTGGCCCGAAGGCGAGATAGGCAAGTCCCGACGCCGTACAGTGAAACGGAAGGCGTTGTCCCTCGGTGAGAATGACCCGTATGGCCTTGCTGCCATCGGCGACCAGCACCGATATCATGAACTCCGCCGACGCTTCGGTAACATGGCAGCTCTCACCGGTCTGGCGCGACAAATCTTCAAGCACCGGCCGTGCCGCCTCGACAAGCGGGAAATTCGCTTCCCGGATGCGGGCCAGGCGGAGGATCGCCGGCCCCAGCCGGTAGCGTTTGCTGCCGGCAATTTGCTCCACCATGCCGTGGCCGGCCAATGACCGCAGCAGCCGCAGTGTCGTCGCCTTGTCGAATGCGACGGCGCGCGCCAAGTCCGTTAGCCCGAGCTCGGCACTGGCTACCGAAAAGGTTTCGAGAAGTGTCATGGCCTTGCTCACCGTGCCCATCGCACCACCTCCAGCTCCGGCCCTGTCTTGACAGAAGCCGTAAATGTTGCAAGTCTATATTTAAACCACGCGGTTCACAATATGAAACTTTGTGGAACGCCGGGCTGCCACATTCGAAGAAAGGCGAACGGTCAATTCAGGAGGGAACGATGTCCGCAGTAGCCGATGTGCAGCAAGTTAACCGGCTTAAGAAAAACAGCCTCGGGGTCGGAGGCGTAACATTTTTGGTGATCTCGGCGGCGGCCCCGCTTACCGCCATTGCTGGCGGCGCGCCGCTTGCGATGCTCATGGGCAACGGCGCCGGTTTTGCCGCTGCCTATCTTCTCGTCACGGTTCTTCTGGTGCTGTTCTCCGTGGGCTATGTCGCCATGGCCCGCCATGTGGCCAATGCTGGGGCCTTCTATTCATATTCGGCGCAGGGGCTCGGCGGACTGGCGGGGGGGGCCGCGGCGGTCATTGCCATTGTGAGCTACAACGCCATGCAGATTGGCGTGCTCGGCCTCCTTGGCGCCGCGACCGGCGGTCTGTTCGCCGGATGGGGCATC
This sequence comes from Aestuariivirga sp., assembly GCA_041742805.1. Classification (GTDB taxonomy): domain Bacteria; phylum Pseudomonadota; class Alphaproteobacteria; order Rhizobiales; family Aestuariivirgaceae; genus Aestuariivirga. Next base: position 11,746 of record JBGTNZ010000215.1, on the reverse strand, counting down.
GATCTTCCCTGGTGGGCATGGTCCTTTGCCGCGATCGCGCTGATCGCGGTCCTCGGCTACCGGCAGGTCGATCTTTCGGCGAAGATCCTTACCGTTCTCGTGCTGTGCGAATATGCGGTGGTTCTCATTCTCGACTTCATCATCATCGGCAAAGGCGGCAACAGCGGCCTCAATCTCCAGCCGTTCACCGTAACGCAATTCCTGAGCGGTTCGCCCGCCATCGGCGTGCTCTTCGCCTTTGCCGCTTTTATCGGTTTCGAGGCGACGACCATCTACAGCGAGGAAGCGCGCGATCCGCAACGCACCATTCCGCGCGCCACCTACTTTTCCGTTTTGCTGATCGGGCTTTTCTACATGTTGAGCACTTGGTCCATAGCGATGGGCGCCGGTGTGGACAAGCTCGTACCGGCCCTACAGGCGCTCCAGGACCCGACGACGTTCGTGTTCGGCCTATCGGATCAATATGCTGGATCCGCGCTCTCGCAGGCAATGAGCATTCTGTTCGTGTCGAGTTTGTTCGCCTGTGTGGTTGCGTTCCACAACGCCATCGCCCGCTACCTGTATGTCGCCGGCCGCGAAAAACTTCTGCCCGAGAGAATCGGCGTCACCCATTCCGTCTACAAGAGCCCCTATGCCGGCTCGATCATTCAAACAGTGATCGCTGTTATGGTTGTAGGCTTCTTCGCCGTGCTGGGTCTCGATCCGGTGCTGGCGCTGTTCTCTTGGCTCACCAATGTAGGAACGCTCGGCATCATCGTGCTGATGGCTATGACCTCGCTGGCTGTAATCGCCTACTTCAAGAAGAACCCAAAGCTTGCCCGAAGCCCTCTGCAGACTCTGATACTCCCGGCAATCTCCCTCGTCGCCCTCGTCGTGGTGATCTACGAGATCGCGGTGAACTTCGGCAATCTTTCCGGCGCATCAGGCTTCCTTGGCGCATTCCTTCCGGGTCTGATTGTCATCGCGGCGGTGGCGGGACTGGTGCTGGCTTCCCAACTCAGATCGCGCGACGCCGCGTCCTTCGACCGCTTGGGCAGGCCGCTTGCCGACTGAAATCCCTCCCCAACTGGGCGGCCGTTTGGCCGCCTTTTTTTCCCTTTGCAAGGCCGCTGGGTGGCGCCCATCGGCACGCAAACGCACATTGCCCGCCATGATACCCATGCCGCCTTCGGCTCTAACACCGCTTTTGCGCCAAACGCTGGATTGCGACGTTGACTAAGAGGCAACCATGAATCAAGCTGAAATCGATATCCTTCGCGAGCAACCGGTCGCTGCCCAACTGCTCTGGATTGGCGGCAGGCCCCAGTCCAGCAGCGATGCTGCGACGCTCGACATCATCAGCCCGATCGACGGGAAGGCTTTCACCACGATCGCCGCAGGTTCTGCCACCGATGTCGACACCGCCGTGGCCTCGGCGCGCGCCGCATTCGAGAAAGGCGTATGGTCGCGCGCGAGCCCGGCGGAGCGCAAGAAAATATTCCTGAAGCTTGCCGAACTTATCGAGAAGAACGCTCTCGAACTTGCCGTCCTCGGCGTTCGCGACAACGGTACTGAAATCGCCATGGCCTATAAGGCGGAGCCGCTCTCGGCGGCAGGCACTTTCCGCTATTACGCCGAAGCGATCGACAAGGTCTATGGCCAGATCGCGCCCACCGCTCATGATGCTCTCGGCCTCATTCATCACGAACCGCTCGGAGTGATCGGCGTCATCGTTCCGTGGAACTTTCCGATGATGATCGGCGCATGGAAGATTGCCCCGGCCCTGGCAGCAGGAAACTCGGTGGTGGTGAAGCCCCCGGAAATCGCCTCGCTTACCTTGATCCGTCTTGCCCAGCTTGCCGCCGAAGCAGGCATTCCCGATGGCGTGTTCAATATCGTTACCGGACGGGGATCGATCGCCGGCGAGGCACTCGGCTTACACATGGACGTCGACGCCATCGCCTTCACCGGCTCCGGATGTGTCGGCCGCAGGCTGCTTGAATATTCCGCCCGCTCCAACTTGAAGCGGGTCTCTCTGGAACTCGGCGGCAAGTCGCCTAACATCGTCTTCTCCGACGCGCCAAACCTCGATCAGGCGGCGAGAGTCTCAGCCTTTGCAATTTTCCGCAATTCCGGCCAGGTTTGCGTGGCTGGATCGCGCCTTATCGTGCAGTCCGCCGTCTATGACAGCTTCATGGAGAAGCTCGCCGCCGCCACGAAGAAACTGAAGGTCGGAGATCCATTGAAGACGGACACCGACATGGGAGCCGTGTCGAGCGTTGACCAGCTCTTGAAGGATTTGAAATATGTTGAGCAAGCCGCCAGCGAGGGCGCGAAGCTGACCATGGGCGGCGCGCGCCTTTTCGAAGAGACTGGCGGTTACTATATGGCGCCCACGATTCTCGAGAACGTGACACCGGACATGACGGTCGCCCGGGAAGAAGTTTTCGGGCCGGTATTGGCGGTGATGCGCTTCGACACCATGGAAGAAGCGGTAAGACTCGCGAATTCGACCGATTATGGACTTGCCTCGGCGGTGTGGACGTCGAACCTTTCCACCGCTCATCGCATGATCCGCGCCATTCATGCCGGGGTCGTGCATGTGAATACCTATGGCGGCTCCGACCTCACCGTACCGCTCGGCGGTTTCAAGCAATCGGGCTTCGGCCGCGACAAGTCTCTCCATGCACTTGAGAAGTACATGGACCTCAAGACCGCGTGGATCGCACTTTGACTATGAGCAAAAATATTCTTGAATAATTGCTCGATGCCGACAGCAGCGTTTCCGGGCCGGGAAGTGGCGCCCGGCCCGCAGGTCTCACCCGCCGAAACTTCCTGCAAGCGTCGGCACATGTACGAAGCTGCGGTCGAAGTAAAGCAGCGCGCTGCCATCCGGACGCGACCTGATGCCGCTCACTCGGCCGATAAGGATGTTGTGGCTTCCAACCTTTTGCACGTCGTCCAGCACGCAGTCGAACGAGACAATTGCGTCCTTCAACACGTCGGTTCCCGACCCAAGCTTCACCCAATCCGCGGCTGCGTAGCGCGCATCCATGTCCTGGGTTCCGCCGGCGAAGAGGCTGGCGAGTTCTTTGTGTTCCTGACCCAGCACATTGACGCAGAACTGCCTGTTCTCGAGAAACAGGGCATTTTGCGCCGAGCGCCCGTTCATGCACACCAGAAGAGTTGGTGGCTCGTCGGTGACGCTGCACATGGCAGTTGCGGTGAACCCGCCACGGCCCGCCATGCCATTCGTCGTGATGACGTTGACGGGTGCGCAGACCCTGGCCATCGCATTGCGGAATTCGGACTTGGTTACCTCCTGTACCATTTTGCTTCTTCCTCACGCCGTTTCCAGCGGTGGCAGCCAGGTATCGCCGGTCCAGCCGTTCTCGTCATAGTCACTCATGCAAGCGTCGACGAGTGCCTCCATCTCCTTCATCCGGCCGGAACGCTCGGCACCCTTCAGAACCTGAAGCCGGACTTCTTCCATGGTGCCGGCATAGTTCAACTCGTAAAGAGCGTGCCGCCCGCCGAATTCGGTGCCGGTGGCGTCCCACAAGAGCTTCATTATCTTGATGCGTTCTTTGTGCCCCATGCCATTGGAACCACGCACATATTGCGCGAGGTACCGGTCGATTTCGGGATTGGCGAAGTCCTTTGCCGACGACGGCAGATAGATGAGCCCGGAGGCGATGACCTTGCGCACCGTCTCGATGATGCGCGGGTATTCCGCCGACATGAAAGTCCGGTAGCAAAGGGCCGCCTCGAGATTGGGCAGCACGGCGCCGTTCGTCCAGGGTTGCGGATTGTAGGCCATGGCATTCGAAAAGGTCCAGAGCATGTGGCGGAGTGCCACGACCTCGCCGAGCGCCGCCTGATTGCCGCGGAAGGCGTCGCCGCCCGTGGCCCGCAACGCTTTGGCCAGCAGCCCGGCCAGGAAATCCAGCTTGACCGCCGCGCGGGTGCAGCCCTGAAAGCAATAGCCGTGCATGAAACCCGAGGCCGGATGGAACGACAGGATTTTCGCCGCGTCGCGAAGCACCAGCACGTCCTCCCAGGGGATGAATACATTGTCGAGAACGAGGATTGCGTCATTCTCGTCGAACCGCGAAGATAGTGGATAGTCGAACGGATGGCCGACGCGGTTCGCGGTTTCCTCATAGGAAACGCGGCAGAACATCTTCACCCCCGGCGCATGCATGGCGACGAAGAACAACACTGACAGAGACGGATCCTCGGTGACCGTAGCCGAACTCTGTGCCAGGAAGTTGTAGTGCGTCAGGGCCGAGGACGTGGCCACGACCTTGGCGCCCGAGACATAGATGCCGGCGTCCGTCTCCTTGGTGATATGAACGAACACGTCCTTCACCGCCTCGGCCGGCTTGTGCCGGTCGACGGGCGGATTGACGATGGCGTGGTTCATGAACAAAACGGATTCTTGCGCCCGCTTGTGCCAGGCACGCGCGTTGTCCTTGAATGGGCCATACCAGTCGGCATTGACGCCAAGCGTGTTCATCAGCGCCGCCTTGTAGTCCGCCGTGCGACCCATCCAGCCATAGGACATCCGTGCCCAATCCGCGATCGCTCCCTGCTGGGCCACAAGTTCCGCGGAGGACCGCGCTACCCGGAAATACTTGTGCGTGTAGCCGCCGGATCCCGTATCGGTTGGCGAGGTCAGCCGGTCCTTGAGTTTGGGATCGTGCAGCGCATCATAAAGCCGGGCCAATGACCGCGCTGAGTTGCGCATCGAGGGGTGACTGGTGACGTCCTTGATCAGCTCACCATTGATATAGACTGCGCGCCCGTCCCGCAGACTTTCGAGATACTCAGCCCCGGTGTAAGGGCGTTTCGGGTCGGCACGGTATTCCTCGGCTCGCATGGGGTTCCTCCCGATTCTACCAATATGTAGCCTTGCAGCGGGGCCGAAACTATGAACAGATTGGTCAAACCGATTGTACTTTTTTCGGTGACCTGATGCCGGCAGATATCGCGAATTTCTTCATTTATGGCGAGGCGCCGCGCCCGCTGGAAGTCGGCTTCATCCACGTCGAAACGGTCATGGCCCGGGCCAGCGTGCATTCGGGCAAGGCCGTGCCGCACCGGCACGAGCAATTGGCGCAGATCACCTACTGGTTGAGCGGCAGCGGCGTCTACCAGATCGAAGACCGGTCTTTTAACTTTTCCGCGCCAGCCGTCAGCTTCGTCCCCAGCGGCGTGGTCCACGGATTCACCATCTCTCCCGGCGCGGACGCAGTTGTAATCTCGATCGCCGAGAGTGCCTTTCCGGTAGTTGCGGGGCAGATCATGTTGCCGCTGGACCGGCCACTGATGCTTGTGTCCCAGGCGCCCGACCCCCAATGGGACAGACTCGACCGCGTCGTTGCCATGATCCAGGATGAATACGCATCGGGCAGGCCCGACTGGGACAAGCTGATTCCGCCGCTGACAGCCGCCGCGCTGAATTACATCTGGAGATTGAACGCCGACGGCACGGTTCTGACGGCACAGCCCACCGCCGCACTTGCCTTCAGGCTACGGCGACTCGTGGACGAGCGATTCCGGGAAGACTGGCCCATCGGGCGATACGTCGGAGAACTGGGCACGACGCCGCATCTCCTGGCGAAAGCATGCCGCGCCGCCTTTGGCAAAACCGTCAAGGAACTTGTCTTGGAGCGCAAGCTTCTCGAAGCCAAACGCCTGTTGCTGTTCACCATCCGCCCTGTCGAACAAATCAGCTTCGAACTGGGTTTCCAGGACACGGGCTATTTCTCGCGTTTCTTCCGCATCCGCGCCGGTAAGCCCCCCGGCCAGTGGCGCCACGACGAACTTGAACTCAACCGCAGGAAGCTGGAAACGGCCTCCTCGCGGGCTCCTCAGGCGATTTGAACCCGTTGCGATGAAAAAAACACCCGGAGGGTGAGGCCACCTTCATTCATGCACCAAGGACGAATCGTATAACTGCGGGCGCCGCTCGAGTGCATTGGATCGCTATCGCAAATTCGCCGCGCCTCCGCCATGGAGCTGGCCCTGAGGATGAACATGCCGTCGCCCATGTGGGATTTCTCGTCTTCGGTCCAGAAGGGGCCGGCGGCGACAAGTATTCCCTCGCGCTCGATGCGAACCTGGTGGGAAAGATGCGCGGGCGTCACCTCGTCGATGAGATGCTGGCCGTCCGGCGTGGGCGTTGTGAACACCACATAAAGCTGCATCTGCAGCATGCCCTCGGTTTCCTTGAAGATGTCTTCCTTTGTCGCTTTGTAGGTCATGTTCCACTCCCGTTCGAGAAATGCCGCCGGTGTCCGAGAGACCGTCAGCGCTGTTTCTGGGTAAGTTTCCGCGCCTTGTGCTGGATCAGGGTCAGCAGCAAGAGCAACACCGCCGATACCGCGATAAGCACCGTGGCGACGGCCATCACGGTTGGATCGAGATTCTCGCGCGTGCCACTCAACAGTTCGCGCGGCAGGGTTCGCTGCGCCGGGCCGGTCAGCATGATGGCAACGACGACTTCGTCAAATGAAGTGGTGAATGCAAAAATCGCGCCTGAGGCAATGCCCGGCATGATGATCGGCATTGTCACCCGCCGGAACGTCGACAGCGGCGCGGCGCCGAGGCTTGCGCCCGCCCGCAGAAGCGTCCGGTCAAACTTGCTGAGCGCCGCACTTACGGTCACCAGCACGAAGGGAACCGCCAACGCCGTGTGGGCTAGAACGAGGCCTGTGAGAGTGTTCGCAAGCCCGAGCGGCGCAAAGTAGAAATAGATGCCCACGGCGGTAATGATTGTCGGCACGATCATCGGCGACATGAGCAAAGCCGTCAGCAGCGCCTTGCCTATGAAATTAGAACGGGATAGCCCCAAGGCGGCAAGCGTTCCCAGTGGTGTGGCGAGTGCTACCGTCGCCGTTCCGACGAGCACGCTGTTGGAAATTGCCGTCCACCAGCGCGGCGTATCCAGAACCTTGGCGTACCACTTCAGCGAAAGGCCATCGAGTGGATAGGCGAGAATGCTGCCTCCATTGAAAGACAACGGAATGATCGCGAAAATGGGCCCAATCAGGAAAACAAACACCAAGATGGCGATCATGCGGCTCGCCAGCTTCCACTTTCTACCCGCGCTCACCATGATGGCCCTACCCCAGCCCGATCCGCTCGACGCCGACGAGGCGGACATAGGCGAAATAGAGCAACACGGTTGCCACCAGAAGAATGCTGCCAAGTGCCGAAGCCAACCCCCAATTGATCGACTGCGTCGTGTTGTATGCAATGTAGAAGGGCAGCAACTGGTCGCCCGCTCCGCCAAGAAGCAGCGGCGTGATGTAGTAACCGAGAGCGAGAATGAAAACCAGGAGCCCCGCGGCGGAGACACCAGGCGCGATTTGCGGCAGATAGATCCGGAAGAAAGCCTCTACGGGGCCGGCCCCCAAGGAACTCGCTGCAAGCATCTGGTTCTTCGGAAGCGACTTCATGACCCCGTAAAGCGGCAGGACGGCATAGGGCAGGAGAATGTGGGTCAGAGCGATCAACACTCCGGTGCGATTGTAAACCAGCGCAAGCGGTTCGGCGATGAGTTGCAGCTTCATCAATGCCTGGTTGACGACGCCGTTGGTTTGCAGAATCACCAGCCACGCCGCGGAGCGCACCAGAACTGAAGTCCACAGCGGCAGTAGCAACACGAGCATCAGGAGACTGGAGGCAGTCGCACCCGCCGAAGCGAGAAGCTCGGCCGTCGGCAGAGCCAGCAGCAGGCAGATTAGGGTCACCGTCAGCGCGATGACGAATGTGCGCAACAGGACGTTCACATAGAGTCCTTCATTGTTGGCCCGGTGCATGGCGCCTGTAGCATCGCGCCGCAAATCGATTGCCGACAGGAGAAAGAAATCGCTGACAGGGCCGGACGAGCGGTAAATAGCCTGCCAGATGCCGGAGCTCGCCCATGATTGGTCCGCGGCGACAAGTGTTTCCTTCCAATCGGCGACACCGGAAATATTTTTGGGAAGCGCGCGTGCCGTCCCCGTGATCACGCTTCTCAGTCCGTTGTCATGGTAACCGACGCGCCGCGCGGCCATGCCCGCGGTTTTCGTCTGCCTTGCATCAAACAGATCCCGGACCACCGCTTCGTAAGCGGAATCCGGTGGCGTGCCGCCACCGTCCCAGTGTTCGAGAGTCGCCACTGTCCGCGGCAGGACTTCCCGCAACTCTTTATCGAGTATGGAAAGGCCAAGCATTCCGGCGAGCGGCGCGAAAAACACCAAGCCCAGAAACAGCACCAATGGTAAAACCAGGAGCAACCCACCTATGGAACGTTTGAAGCTGAACACCGACATTCAGATATCTCGAGGCGGGTTTGAAGCAGTCGTAGAATTGGCCGCCGGCTGAAATACCGCCGGCGGCCGGCTATCACTGCTACTGGGCCGCCCACGCGGCGAAGCGCTCGTTCAGTTTGTCGATGTTCGCCACCCAAAACTCGGCGTCGAGTGATAACGCCACCTTTTGGTTTTCGGGCGCAGTTGGCAACCGCTCGGCGAGCTCCGGGGGAAGCATTTTTTGGGCCTCTACCACGGCAACGCCACCGCCCAGCTTTTCGGGCCATTTCGCCTGAATTTCCGGCCGCCCCATGAAGTCGAGGAGTTTGTAGGCGGCATCGACATTTGGCGACCCCTTCATGACCACCCAACTATCGACATTGAACATGCTGCCCTGCCACAGCAGTTTGAAATTGCGCTTGTCGCTCGTGTTGGCAGCCCCGATACGGGTATGATAGGAGCTTGTCATCGCCACTTCGCCGGAGCCGAGTAACTGCATGGGCTGGTTGCCGGCTGTCCACCACACGATGTTGGGTTTGAGCTGATCCAGCTTGGCGAAAGCACGGTCAACACCCTCGGGCGTGCGGAGAGTTTCGTAGACCTCGCCGGGGAGAACGCCGTCGGCCATCAAGGCAAATTCGAGGTTCATCTTGGGACCGCTACGCAGTGCCCGCTTGCCGGGAAACTTCTTCACGTCCCAGAAATCCGCCCAATTCTTGGGGCCATCGGCCAGCTTGTCACCATCATAGGCGATGACGATGCTGAAGATGTTGGCGGGCACGCCGCACTCGCTGGCGGTACCCGGAAGATAGCGCTCCATGCCGCCGAGTTTCGACATGTCGAGCTGCTCGAACAGTCCTTCCTCGCATCCGACGGCAATTTCTTCCGACTCCACCTCAATGACATCCCAGTTATTGGCATCGCCTGCCTGAAACTTCGAGCGCAGGGTTCCAATGCCGCCGTCCCAGCTGTCTTCAGCCAGGGCAAGTCCGGATTCCTTCTTGAATGGGTCAAAATAAACTTCTCGTTGGGCATCCTGAAAAATTCCGCCCCACGACACCACCGTGAGGTCGCGCGCGGTAGCTGCCCCCGGCAGCGCGATTGCCGCAGCAACGAGTGAAATAATGGCAAGCTGTTTTCTCATGTTCGTCCTCCTTCTTCGCTTCGTTATTGCTTTCTGGCGCAGCCGGCGAATTGGGCGCCGGCTTCTTCCAGAAAGGCCCGGCTTTTCCCGTTTGGAATGCCGATCTTTATGCGGCGGCCGGCCACCATCTCTCCGTGGCCGGCACCGGAACTCATCTTGAGCGACAACCGGCCGAGACCTTTCGCCTCAACCAGAATGCGGCGCTGATCGCCCAAGTAAATCGTCTCCAGAACATCGGCATCGAATTGCTGAACATTCGCGCCGTTACTGCCGCGCATTGGCCCGATGTTTTCGGGGCGAATGCACACGACAACCCGCTGCCCTCGGGCGGCCCCTTTGCCAACCGTGGCGACTACACTGCCGCCCCGCTCAAGCCGGACCTTGGCTTCACCATTTGCGGCACTTTCAACAGTTCCCTTTACCAGGTTGTTCTCGCCGATAAACGACGCAACAAAGGCTGTTCCAGGCCTTTCGTAGAGTGCTTCAGGTGTATCGATTTGCTCAACCATTCCCTGATTGAGGACTGCGACCCGGTCGGACATCGTTAATGCTTCGGACTGGTCGTGAGTTACAAGAACCATAGTGATGCCGAGTTCACGATGAAGGTGCTTCAGCTCGATCTGCATTTGTTCACGCAAATTCTTGTCAAGCGCGCCCAGCGGCTCGTCGAGAACGACCAGACGCGGCGTGAAGATTATCGCGCGGGCGAGCGCAACGCGCTGTTGTTGCCCGCCGGAAAGCTGCGACGGCCGGCGCCCGGCAAGTCCGTCGAGATGTACTTTGGCCAGCGCTAAATTCACGCGTTCGGCAATCTCGGCTTTCGGAATACGCCGCACCGAAAGGGGAAAAGCGAGATTCTGCGCAACCGTCAGATGGGGAAACAACGCATAGTTCTGAAATACGACCCCGATCTCCCGCCGGTGTGCAGGCAAGTTATCGATCCGCCGCCCCTCGAGCTCGATCGATCCGCTTGTGGGCTCGTCGAAGCCCGCCAACATCATTAGCGTCGTTGTCTTGCCCGAACCCGAGGGGCCAAGCAGCGTAAGGAACTCGCCATTGCGTATTGCGAGATCGAGATTGTCAATGGCAGTGAAGTTTCCATAGCGCTTGAAAACACTCTTGAACTCGACAATCGCCGCACACTCGTTTGCAACGGGGACTGCGGTTTCCGCATCGTCTTGCCGGCTGGTTTGAGTGGCTGTCAATTGGCCACTCCCTTCCTGGCGCTGCACTCTAGCCGCCAGTTCACGATGAACGACATACCCTTCAAAGGGTACAGGCGATGCGAAAGTCCGCCGCCACTCTTGTCCCTCATCAAGGGTATGGCATCGCTTCGCCAACTAGGTTCTAAGCTCGGCATGTTGCCATCAATGGACGAGCCATGCCGGTCAAACGCGACGTTGCCATCGTTCTCGGAAGCCTTCGCCTTCAAGGTATCGGGCGGTCTCTTGCCGCTGCGGTGGTCAAGCTGGCTCCGGAGGAGTTGAATCTCACGATCGTCGAGATCTGCAAACTGCCTCTTTACAACCCTGACCTCGAGGCCGAACCCCCGCAAAGCTGGATACATCTGCGGCGGCAACTGCGCGCCAGCGACGGATTTCTGTTCGTCACGCCCGAACACAATCGGTCTGTGCCGGCGGCGCTCAAGAACGCGATAGATACCGGATCGCGCCCATTTGGTGAGAATTCCTGGGCCGCGAAGCCGGCCGCAATCATCAGCTATTCGACGGGTTCGGTGGGTGCTTTCGGCGCCAATCACCACTTGCGGCAAAGTCTCGTCTTTCTCGATGTGCCGACCATGCAGCAACCCGAGGCTTACATTGGCAACGCGCAGCAGCTTGTCAGTGCCGATGGGCGGATCACCAGCGAATCGACGCGAATCTTTCTTGGCGGCTTCTTGGCATCCTTCGCGTCCTGGATATCGCTCGCCCGCATCGCCGGCAAATAAGCGGCATTCGCCGTCGGGGCATTTGCGTTTCACTGAGGGAGGCTGGTCCATTCGCACCTAGCCCCTATGCTTTCGCCGTGCCTTCGACTTCACCGAAAACCTCGCGGGCCAAGCGGAAGGCTTCGACGCCGGCCGGAACTCCGGCGTAGATGGCCAACTGAATCAACGTATCCTTGATTTCCTCCTTGCTACAGCCATTGGTAAGCGCACCCTTGAGATGCAGCTTGAATTCCGCACTCCGGTTGAGTGCGCCGAGCATCGCCAGGTTGAGCAGGCTCTTGTCGCGCCGGGTCAATGCGTCTCGGCCCCAGCCCGCGCCCCAACAATAGGCGGTTACAAGTTCCTGGAAGTCGCGGTTGAAATCGTCCGCGG
>JBGTNZ010000214.1:0-4868 GCA_041742805.1 Aestuariivirga sp. | reverse complement strand
GGCGGTGACCGTGCCGATCTGAATGGCGGCTTCGGGCAGGACTTTCGAAGCCTTGCAGGCAACGATGTAGCGGGCCTGATCCTCTCCGAAAAGTTCGGCGATATTCATGGCGGAAAGTTTTGCGCCGAGGTTTCCGGCCAGCGCCATTTCGATGATAGCTACAAGCAGGCCACCATCGGAAATGTCATGCACGGCGGTTACGCGGCCGGAATGAATAAGGTTACGAACCAGATCGCCATTGCGTTTTTCCCGAGAGAGATCGACGGGGGGCGGAGCGCCTTCCTCGCGAGCCAGGACTTCGCGGAGGTAAATGGATTGGCCGAGATGGGAGCCGTGACCGCCGACAAGAAGGATGGCGTCGCCGGCGGTTTTGAAGCCGAGCGTCATCATCTTTGAGAGATCGGTCAGCAGGCCGACGCCGCCGATGGCGGGCGTGGGCAAAATGGCTTGGCCGTTGGTTTCGTTGTAGAGCGAGACGTTGCCGGAGACGACGGGGAAATCGAGAGCGCGGCAGGCTTCGCCGATGCCTTCGATGGCCTTGACCAACTGGCCCATGATCTCGGGGCGCTCGGGATTGCCGAAATTGAGATTGTCGGTGATGGCGATGGGTTCGGCGCCGACGCATGTGAGATTGCGCCAGCATTCTGCCACCGCCTGCTTGCCGCCTTCGTAGGGGTCGGCGTCGACATAGCGAGGTGTGACATCGGTGGTGAGCGCGATGGCCTTGTTTGGAGCAATGCGGATCACGCCGGCATCGCCGCCGGGAATTTGCGCACTGTTGGACTGGATCAAATGATCATATTGCTCCCACACCCAGCGCCTTGAGCACATGTCGGGCGAGCCGATCACCTTGAGGATCGCAGCCTTGAGATCGCTCGGGGCAGGGATATTGTTCAGGACCGGCGGCTTTTTTGGCGGAGTCCACGGCCTGTCATACTCAGGCGCTTCGTCGCCCATCTGCTTGATGGGGAGGTCCGCTTTCACCTCGCCGTGGTGCTTGACGATGAAGCGCAACGTATCGGTGGTTTTTCCGACGATGGCAAAGTCGAGGCCCCATTTGTGGAAGATGGCTTCGGCCTCGCTTTCGAGTTCGGGGCGGAGCACCATGAGCATGCGCTCTTGCGACTCCGAGAGCATCATCTCGTAGGCCGTCATGTGTTCTTCGCGGCAGGGCACCTTGTCCAGATCGAGTTCGATGCCGAGGCCGCCTTTGGCGCCCATCTCGACGGCGGAAGAGGTGAGGCCGGCAGCACCCATGTCCTGAATGGCGATGACGGCTCCTGACGCCATCAATTCCAGGCAGGCTTCCAGCAGGCATTTCTCGGTGAAGGGATCGCCCACTTGCACCGTCGGGCGTTTTTCATCGGCGTCGCCGGCGAATTCGGCGGAGGCCATGGTGGCGCCGTGAATGCCGTCACGGCCCGTCTTGGCGCCGAGATAGACGACGGGGAGGCCAACGCCCCTGGCTTTGGAATAGAAAATCTTGTCCGTGTCGGCGAGCCCCACGGCCATGGCGTTGACGAGGATGTTGCCGTTGTAGCGGGAGTGAAAATTCACTTCTCCGCCGATGGTCGGCACCCCGAAGGAATTGCCATAGCCGCCGATGCCCGCAACCACGCCTGATACGAGATGCCGGGTCTTGGGATGATCAGGTGCCCCGAAACGCAGAGCATTGAGGCAGGCGATGGGACGCGCGCCCATGGTAAAGACATCGCGCAGGATGCCGCCGACGCCGGTGGCCGATCCTTGATAGGGCTCGATGAAGGAGGGGTGGTTATGGCTTTCCATTTTGAAGACGATGGCTTGGCCATCGCCCACGTCGATGACGCCGGCATTCTCGCCTGGGCCCTGGATGACTCTCGCGCCCTTGGTTGGGAGAGTCCGAAGCCATTTCTTTGAGGACTTGTACGAACAATGCTCGTTCCACATGGCCGAACATATGCCGAGTTCGGTGAGGCTCGGCTCGCGCCCCAGCAGTTTCACGAATCGTTCGTACTCCTCTGGCTTGAGGCCGTGCTGCTTGACGAGATCAGGGGTGATTTGAGGGCCGCGCGCGATGCTCATGTACGGGCGGTTTAGCGGCGGGGAGGCGGAATCACAAACAGGATTCGCTATCGCTGTTCAGCGGCGATCCGTACGCCCAGGCCAATCAACAAAGTGCCCGTCATAGCTTCAATGGTGCGGCGGATGGCGGGCGTGCGCAGGTAATCTCCTGCCTTGGCGATCACCACGGCGTAAATGGCGAGCCAGGCGAAAGTCATCAGCGCGAAAATCATTCCGAGAAAAAGAAGACCTGCGAAGGTTGGCGCGCCGGAGGGCACGAACTGCGGTAGCAGGCTTGCGAAGAAAACCGCCATCTTGGGATTGCCGAGATCACTGATCAGGCCTTGCCGAAAAGCCGACAGCGCCGTGAGGCGCCGCTTGGGCAAGGGTGCCGACATATCTCCTTCCTGCCTAGTAGCCGGCCGTAAGGCCTGGCCCAGCGCCTGGATGCCAAGGAAGATGAGATAGGCAGCGCCTGCGTATTTGACCGCGAGGAACAGCGGTTCCGATGCAACCAAGAGCGCTACGATGCCGGCACTTGTCGCCAAAGCCCAGATGATTTGGCCACTGGCTACTCCCAGTGCGGTAAATACGCCGCCCAAGCGCCCGCCAAACAGCGTGTTGCGGATGGTGATGGCGGTGTCGGGGCCCGGCGTCATGATGACCACCAGCGAAACGCCGATGAAGGCTAGAAAAGCGGACATTCCCCGTGCTCCCGTCAAACCACGGAATAATACTATTCGTTTCTAACCGAGCCACAAACACCAAATTGCCAGGAGAGGGTCTTCCTCCGTGGCCATGGCGTGAAGGATATTGGGCTCGTTGTAGACGAGCCCGCCAGACTTGGGCCGATACCAATCCTCGCCCTCTTTCCACCATGCGCCGCCGGCCAGGGAAACATAGACTTCTTCCGGCGGGTGGCGGTGATCGGGATAGCGTACATGAGTGGCCATCAGGCTGATGCCGATCATGACGTCATCTCGCTTTTCTATTCCCTCCGGTCCCACGACGACGGCGTTGGCGTGGCCATCGAAGAAGTTTTGGCATTCATACTCAGCGCCCTTGCGGCGGCGCCAGACCAGGGCGGGCGCAAGTTCAGCCAATGCGATCGCAAGGTGTGGAATGGGGGCAGGGCTTTGTCCGGCGAGTTCGAGCGCCGTTTTGAGTGTGGCACACACTGGCAAGCGTTCTGCCGCGGCATCGCTTGTGGCGCCTTGGTGGTCACGCAAGGCGGCGAAGATGCGGATGGCGGCGGGTCTCGCGCCGTGCAGGGAGTTGGCGCGCAGCAGAATCGCTTTTTCCGTGAGGTCGAGAAATTGCTGTAGTTTCCGATCGCGCCCGGTCATGGTTCAGTTGGTAATCGTGATCCGCGTGGAACGCAGCCCGTGCTTCTGCACGAGGTAGTAAAGTTTTGCAGCGTGGGCGGGAGCGAGGCGGATGCAGCCGTGCGATGCGGGGCGGCCGAGGCTGCGGACGTAGCCCGTGCCATGGATGGCATAGCCACCAAGGAAGAAGATGGAATTTGGCATCGGCGAATTATCGTATTTGCGCGAGTAGTGCATTTTCTTCAGCAGGAAAGGCCGGTAACTGCCGCGAGGCGTGTGATAGCCCCGCCTCGCGGTTGAGACCCGCCAGTGGCCACGGGACCAGCCGTTCACATTAACGGACATCGACTGGCTTGAAATATCGATCCGTACGCTGACGGATGGTTGCGCCTTGCTGGCCCCGGCGGGTGCCGCCAAAATGAAACCGGAAAGCACGAGATAACATAGGATAATCAGCCGCTTTGCCATGGTTCACCACCTGAAATCGCACGGACTCATTGGTGATCGAACAAAAACTCCCGCCCGACCTTGACCCTGCGTGCACCGTCATAGGCGATGATATCAGCGGTTGCATAAGTCTCGGTTAACGTCGCCGGTAAAAAGCTCCCCGTACCCACCACATCGAGCGGCGCCCGGGCGGCGCCCATGACCTGGCATTTCTGGGGATCGAACCCGGAGGAACCGACGATCATCGTTTCCTTGAAGCCCGCCGCATCGAGCGCGCGCCGTACATGGATGACGGCGGCAACCGACACGCCTTTACCGAACAGGATGCGGCGCACCTTGTCGACCAGGATGTTGTTGGGATCGAGCTGGAAGGCGCGGCCGCCCAGCACCTGCTCGACGATGTTGTATTCGCCATGCACACCCAGCCAGTGGCCCACGGTATCGACGGATTTCTCGTAGTCCAGCCCTTCAGCGAAGCGGCCGCCATGGGTATCGAGGCGGATACCGAAAATCTTGCCTTTTTTTCGCAGCCCGGACTCTTCGTAAAACCAGCGCGCGCAACGGACCGAATCGGTCACTTCCTCGCCCGTGTAATCGACGAGAGCCACGAGTGTTTTTGCCTCGGGAATCGTCTCGGCGAAAAGTTTGGTGGCTTTCAGCACATCTCCACCCGTGTAGCCAACAAGGGCATGGGGCATGGTGCCCATGCCGTCGGCGGAGTCGAAGAAGGGCGACGTCAAGTCTTGCGATGAACCGATGAAACCTTTGACGGCGGGGTCGGCGTTCTTTGCCGCCATGCTGCCGACGGCTGCGCCATAGGCGGCGAGGATGTTCATCTCCGCGCCACTGGCGTGTCTTGCATGCATGTCCATGAAGCCGGCCTTCGGCATGGCGCGGCACATTTCATAGGCGTTGTTGGCGGCAACGCAGGGAATGCCGGTTTTCTGCAGCAGCAGCGTTTCGATCTCGATGAGTTTCGCCATGGAGCCCGTGACCTCAAGCAACTTGCTCTCCGAGGGCACGATGCCGCCTTCCTCGTAGAAGCGCTTGATC
>JBGTNZ010000213.1:0-3405 GCA_041742805.1 Aestuariivirga sp. | reverse complement strand
TTTTGTCCGAGAGATGCAGGATGGTGACGCGGCCGCCCTTGGGAAGGTCGACGAGGCGCAGCGGCTCGGGCGCCGGCAGCGCCTGCCGCAATTGCACTTCGGTTCGCATCTTGAGCGCGGTGTTGCCCGCTGATGGCATCGAAGGCTGCCCGATGCTGCGTCCCGGATGGCTCGGCTCTCGGACTTTGCGGGGCGCGCGTGGCGTCGTGCTGCGGGGCTGGGGTGCCCGGCCTGAAAGATTGAGGCGATGCACCTTGCCGATCACCGCGTTCCGCGTGACCCCCTGGCTCAGGCGTGCCGCGATCTGGCTGGCGCTCAGGCCCTCCGACCAAAGTTTCTTGAGAAGCTCAACTCGCTCGTCTGTCCAGGACATCTTCGCCCCTCCCTGGTTGCCGTCGAAGTTAACGCTCACGTGGAATCCCTCGTTCATCACCAATTTCGTGATCCTCAACGCCTGACCATGCTCAGAAGTGCTACATGTCGTAGGTTCAGTAACGCCACACTACAATAAGTGGTGACTCGACTACAACGGCCCGGAGCCCATCATCCTGAGTTTTCCCCAGTTTTAATCGCGAAGGGGCGGCGGCAATCGAACTTATCAACATAAGGAATCCCACGTCCATGTGCTGTTTTGACTCACCCGCCTCGCATCGTGGCCGCGCAATTGACCCTCGAGCGCCGTGCACCTATAGCGAGAGCGCCTTTCATTGAGTGAAACTTCATGATCGCCCCGGTCCTTCCCACCTATGCACGTGCCAATATTTCCTTCGAGCGGGGCGAAGGAGCCCGCGTCTACACGCCGGAAGGCGAAGAGTATCTGGATTTCGGCGCTGGCGTCGCGGTCACCAGTTGCGGTCATGCCCATCCGCATCTGGTCAAGACGTTGACGGAGCAGGTGCAAAAAATCTGGCACACCTCCAATCTCTATCAGATGCCCGGTCAAACGAAGCTGGCCAATCGCCTGATCGATGCGACCTTCGCCGATACGGTGTTCTTCACCAATTCCGGCGCCGAGGCCATGGAATGCGCGATCAAAATGGCGCGCAAATATCACGCGGCCGCAGGGCATCCGGAAAAATTTCGGCTCATCACCTTCGAAGGCGCCTTCCACGGGCGCACGCTCGCCACCATCGCCGCCGGCGGCCAGATGAAATATATCGAAGGCTTCGGCCCCAAGGTCGAGGGCTTCGATCAGATCCCTTTTGGCGACCACGAGGCGGTAAAGGCGGCGATCGGCCCGGAAACCGCGGGCATCTTGATCGAGCCGGTGCAGGGGGAGGGTGGCATCCGCGCCGTTCCCGCGCCGTGGCTCCGGGCGCTCCGCCAGCTTTGCGACAGTCAGGGCCTGCTGTTGGTGTTCGACGAAGTGCAATGTGGCATGGGCCGCACCGGCAAACTCTTCGCCCATGAGTGGGCGAATGTGACCCCCGATATTATGGGCATCGCCAAGGGCATCGGCGGCGGGTTTCCGCTGGGCGCCTGCCTCGCCACCGAAAAAGCAGCGGCAGGAATGACCGTGGGCAACCACGGCTCAACCTTTGGCGGCAATCCGCTGGCCACCGCCGTCGGCAACGCGGTCCTCGATGTCGTGCTCCAAAAAGGTTTCCTCGAAAATGTGCGCCAGCAATCGCTCGTCCTTAAACAGAGGTTGACGCAGCTCAAGGATGAACACTCCGCAATCATCGAGGACATCCGCGGCCTCGGTCTGATGCTCGGCATCAAATGCCGGATTCCCAACAGTGAACTGCAAGCCGCCGCGATGCATCAGCGTCTCCTGACGATTGCGGCGGGCGACAATGTGCTGCGTCTCTTGCCGCCGCTGGTGGTGATGGAGGCCGACGTCGCTGACGCGGTGCACCGGCTTGATCAGGCCTGCCAAGTGTTGGAAGCGAAAGCCGCCTGAGCGATATGGCCGAGGCTCCCGGACATTTCCTCGACCTCTCGGATTTCGCGCGTGCGGATCTTGAAAGTATCCTGACCCAAGCCCGGACCATGAAATCCGCGCGGAGCGGATTGCCTAAGGGGATGCGTGATCCGGGCGAACCCTTGAAGGGCCGCGTCCTCGCGATGATCTTCGAACGCCCCTCAACACGTACGCGCGTTTCTTTCGAGATGGCCATGCGGCAGTTGGGCGGCGACACGCTGGTCATTACCGCCAGCGACATGCAACTGGGCCGGGGCGAAACCATTTCCGATACAGCGCGTGTTCTCTCCCGCTATGTCGATGCCATCATGATCCGCGCCGCTACCCACGGGCACCTGACCGCTCTGGCGGCAGGCGCCACAGTGCCCGTCATCAATGGCCTTACCGACCTCTCGCACCCCTGCCAGGTTATGGCCGATATCATGACGCTTGAGGAGCACGTGGCCCCGTTGCAGGGTCTCAGCGTCGCCTGGGTGGGTGATGGAAACAATGTTGCGGCGTCCTGGATTCACGCCGTGGCCCGTCTCGGCGGCAAGCTCCGCCTCGGCTGCCCGGCCACGCTCAGGCCCGATGCCACTCTCTTGCAATGGGCGAAGGACCAGAAGGCGGACGTGATGGTCACCGGCAGCGCCGAGGAAGCGGTTACCGGTGCCGATTGTGTCATCACCGATGCCTGGTCCTCCATGCACGATACCGATAACGCCCGCCGCCACGAATTATTGCAGCCCTATCAAGTCAACCGCCGCCTGATGGAACGTGCTGGAGAAAACGCCAAGTTCATGCACTGCCTTCCCGCCCACCGGGGTGAGGAGGTGACCGACGAGGTGCTTGACGGTCCCAATTCGCTTGTCCTCGACGAAGCTGAAAACCGACTGCATGTTCAGAAAAGCATTCTGCTCCATTGCCTGACGCCCCATGGTTGAAATCGCCTCGGATGATCTTGTTCTCGCCTTCGAGGTGAAACCGCTCGGCGTGCGCGGGCGGCTTGTGCGTTTGGGCGCTGTCGTCGACGACATTCTGCACCGGCATGATTATCCTGCGTCCGTCTCCGCGCTCTTGGCCGAAGCCGTGGCCTTGACCGCCATGCTGGGCACCAGCTTGAAGTTTGACGGCAAATTTATTTTCCAGACCAAGACCGATGGTCCCGTGGACATGATCGTGGCTGACTATTTGAGCCCCGGCGGGGTGCGCGGATACGCCCGCTTCGACAAGGAGAAGGTTGCAGCCTTTGGATCTGCCTCACAAGCCCAGCTTATTGGCAAGGGCCATCTCGCAATGACGGTCGATCAAGGGCCGGATATGGAACGCTACCAGGGCATCGTGCCCCTGGATGGCACCGATCTCACCGCTGCCGCCCATACTTATTTCACGCAATCTGAACAGATTCCAACCCGCCTTCGCCTGGCGGCCGGCCCGCTCATCGCCCGCGGCAGCAAGGCGGAGAGTTGGCGCGCCGGCGCCATCATGGTGCAGCACCTGCA
>JBGTNZ010000212.1:0-10977 GCA_041742805.1 Aestuariivirga sp. | reverse complement strand
CCAGTTCACATGGCGATAATATTTCATGTGATCGGGCAGTTCGTAAAACCAGTGGCAGCCATTGTCGATATAATGCTGAAGCTGTTCCGGGTTCGGCGTGCCCCGCCCTTGAGCCTTGCCGTTGGGCCCGCGAAAACCGGCGAGCGGGCCGATGCCGGGCGCGCGCTCATGGTTCACGATGTAGTCCGCATATCCGCCGGGGTAACGGGGCAATCCATCAAGCCGCGTCATGCCCGGAAGCCCAAGCCTTGCACCCAAATCCAGTAGCACCGTTTGGAACGGCCGCACGTCGCGCTCGGGCTCAACCACCGGCTGCCTGATCGAATCCGCCGGCCCATCCGCCTCGGAAATCGGCCGGTCGAGCAAGGAAATGCAATCCCAGCGCTCGAGATAAGTGGTGTCGGGCAAAATCAGATCGGCATAATGCACCATCTCCGAAGCATAGGCATCGGAATAGATGATCTTCGGAATCACATACTCGCCCGTCGTCTCGTCCTTCGCGGTCAAATGCTTTAGCGTATCAGGCACATTAATGGCCGAGTTCCAGCTCATGTTGGCCATATACATGAACAGCACATCAATGCCGTAGGGATCGCGCTTGGCCGCGTTGGTGATGACCATATGCATCATCCCGTGCGCGGCGAGCGGCGCATCCCACGAATAGGCCTTGTCGATCCGCTGCGGCTTACCCTCCTCGCAGATCAGCAAATCCTCGGGCGATGTCACAAAGCCAAGCGGCGGGCCGGGCAGCGGCGTATTTGGCTTCACCTGCCCAGGCTTCCCCGCGGGCTTGACGCCGGGCGGCGACGGCTTCGGAAACGGCGCCTTATAACGAAAGCCGCCCGGCACATCGATGGTGCCGAGGATGATCTGCAGCACATGAATGGCGCGACAGGTTTGAAAGCCATTGGCATGAGCCGAGATGCCGCGCATGGCGTGCATGGAAACGGGGCGACCCACCGTCTTGGCATGAAAGCGTCCGGCATAGTCCGTCCACGGAATATCCAGCTCAATCTGCTCCTCGAAGGCGGTGTGCGCCAGTTCGGCGGCGATGCGCTTGATGGTGGCGGAGGGAACCCCGCACCGCGCCGCCACCGCATCGGGGGAATGTTCCGCCGCCAGAAAGCGCTCCGCGATCAACTGAAAACTCGTCACCACGCGCCGGCCATCGGGCAGCATGAAGCGCCCCATGAGCTTGGGCTCCGCATCGGGCGAGAGCGCCGGCATCGGCGTTCCCGAATGCGCATCCCACACCAGCGCCGACCCTTGCGCATTGCGGGCGAACAGCCCGTCATCCGCGCCACCCTCATTCTCGATCACCAGCCACGGTGAGTTCGTGTAGCGCAGTAGGTATTCGCCATCGATCTTCTGCGCCGACAGCAGCTCGTGGATCAGCGCCCCAACAAATAATCCATCAGTACCCGGACGGATGCCGATCCATTCATCGGCGATGGCCGAATAGCCGGTGCGGATCGGATTAAGCGAAACGATCTTCGCCCCGCGCGCCTTGAGCTTCCCCATGCCCGCCTTGAGCGGGTTCGACGCATGATCCTCGGCCACGCCGAACAGCAGAAAATATTTCGTATGCTTCCAGTCCGGCTCGCCAAACTCCCAGAACGAGCCGCCGAACGTATAAAGCCCCGCCGCCGCCATGTTGACCGAGCAGAAGCCGCCATGAGCCGCATAGTTCGGCGTGCCGAATTGCGCCGCCCACCAGCCGGTCAAGCCCTGGCTCTGATCGCGCCCGGTGAAGAACGCCAGCTTCTTGGGATCCGTATTGCGCACCTCCGAGAGCCACATGGTCGCCGTGCGCAGCGCCTCTTCCCATTCGATCTCGCGAAACTCGCCCGAGCCCCGTTCGCCCACGCGCATCAGCGGCTTCGACAATCGCGCCGGCGAATAATGCTGCATGATGCCTGCCGCACCCTTGCCGCAGATCACGCCTTTGTTGACGGGATGCGCCCGATTGCCGTCGATATATTTAACCGTGCCGTCCTTCAGATAGACCCTGATCCCGCAACGGCAGGCGCACATGTAGCAGGTCGTGGTCTTGATCTCGTCCCAGGTCTTGATCTGGGTATCGACGGCGGGTTCGGTCATGGACTCGCTGGCTCGTTCGGCTGCCAGCGGGTTTAACGCCTCCCGTCCGTCGAGGATAGATGCAAGCTGTCACAGCAAATGCGGGCTCAGGTCTTCAATCGGCCCTTTATGTCTTCCTCCTTGACGTGACCTCGAAACCCTCCGGCGCTGGTCGCAGGCTTATCGTCTTCGATCGCCTGGGCGAAGATGACGGCCGGGTCTTTTTCCAGCTTTTGGATATGCCGGTGGAGCTTCGGGTAATCGCGCTGATCGACCGTCTTCGCACCCGTTGTGGTGAGAAATGGCGCCCAGCGCGCAATGCCCATGAAATAGGCATCGGCAATCGTTTTGCTGTCCCCTGCCAGCCATTTGCCGTCGCCCATCATGGCTTCAAGGTCTCCATGGGCTTTGGCGATTGCTTTTTGTCCGAGGCCCCGCAGCGTCTCCTGCAAGGGCGGGTCTTGTTCACCTTTCAAATCCATGTCGAACGCTTCGAAGGCCGGAGCGAACGACGCCCAGAAGTCCGAGTGCAGAAACGCCAGCACCTGGTTCAGGCGATCGTATTCAGCCGTACCTTGCGCGAATGTCAGCCCCCGTTTCAGATCGCGGGCGGCCAGATGCTGGAGAATAGCCAGGCTCTCCGTCAGCTTCGTCCCGTTCTCAAGCAGCAGGGCCGGCACTTTTTGAACCGGGTTTATGTTCGTATAGAAATTGGTCTTCGTTTCAACGGGAAGATCCAGCCGATAGAGCCTGTAGGGTAGGCCCAGCCACTCCAGGGCGACGATCGATCCGAACGAGCTTGCGGCGTGATTTCCGTAAAAAAGGACGGGTTCCATGGTGGTTCCTTGTTGTTAAGTTGACGAGTGGAACCCAGATGGAGAGCTCGGCGTTGGCTTAAAAGAACGCACAAAAATGTCCGATGGTTACAAAAATTATTTCAAAGGTTAAGTTGATGAAGAACACTGTATCCGGTTGCTCGATAGAAGATGCCATGCGTCTGCTCGGCGGACGCTGGCGGACACTGCTGATTTATTATCTCATCGATGGCCCCAGGCGCTTCAGCGATCTGCGCCGCGATAACCCGGCGATTTCGCACCGCATGCTGGCGCTTGACCTTCGCGAACTTGAGGCGGCGGGCGTCGTGTCCCGGACCGTCCATGCAACCGTGCCCCCACAGGTCGAATACGATCTCACGAGCGAGGGACGAAAGCTTGTCCCGTTGATAAATGCGCTGGGAGATTGGTGGGAGCAGCTCGCGAAATCGCGCCAGGCCACGGGCCCGGAAGGATGTAGCCTCCGAGAGCGACTCTATGAGCGCGTTACGCGGCCCGTAAGCTCTGCGCCGCAGCTGGTGAAACATATGCAGCCCGCGCGGCCCGCACGGCGTCGTGATGATCGTCCGCCCAGTCAACCAGCGACTGGAGCTGTTTCAGGAACGACCGCCCGAGCGGCGTCAGCGCATAATCCACCCGCGGCGGAATGGTCGGATAGACTTTCCGCGAAATAAAACCATCCCGCTCGAGCCCGCGCAGCGTCTGCGCCAGCATGCGCTGCGAAATATCGCCGATCTCGCGCTTGAGCGCCGTAAATCTCAGCGTCCCCTCCGACAGCGACCACAGCACCAGCAAGCTCCACCGGTCCCCGATGCCATCGAGAATATCGCGGATGGGGCACTTTTCGATGACACCATTCTCCGAGCGCCGCTTTGTCATGACGAACCTTCCAACATCCGCTCCGGTTACTTCAGCGTAACCGAGTAGGGAAAAACACCCTTCTTGTGAGGCTTCAGCCACCAGCTTACATCGCTCTCAATACATAACCAAGTCTAATTTGGAGATTGGAGAGCGAATGATCGGCATAACCGGAGCAAGCGGACATTTGGGCCGCCTCGTCGCACAGGCCCTGGTCGAGCGTGTGTCACCAACCAAGGTCCGGCTTGGATCGCGCGATCCCGCCAAGCTCGAAGACTTCGCCGCCCAAGGCTTCGCCACAACCATCACCGATTTCGAAAAGCCCGAGAGCCTCGCGAAAGCCTTCTCCGGTGTTGAAACTCTGCTCATCATTTCCAGCGATGCGCCGAACGACGTGTGCATCCGCCAGCATATCGCCGCCATCGACGCCGCAAGGGCCGCGGGCGTGGGCCGCGTCGTCTACACCAGCTTCACCAATGCAAGG
Source organism: Aestuariivirga sp. (assembly GCA_041742805.1). Classification (GTDB taxonomy): domain Bacteria; phylum Pseudomonadota; class Alphaproteobacteria; order Rhizobiales; family Aestuariivirgaceae; genus Aestuariivirga. Next base: position 6,723 of record JBGTNZ010000212.1, on the reverse strand, counting down.
GTGGAGAGCCTTTTTCCCTTCGTCGTAAAACACGTGGGCACCGAAGCTTATCTTCTTGCGTCGGGGCTGCCCTATACCATCCTCCGCAACAATCAGTATTCCGAAAACATTCCCGATGCCGCGGCGCGGGAGACGGGAAAGCTCACCCTGCCGGGCGCTAGCGGCAAGGTCGCCCACATCACGCGAACCGACGCCGCGGCCGCAGCTGCCGGAGCTCTCACCCAAAAAGGTCACGAGCGCAAAATCTACGAGATCACAGGTCCTGAAGCGCTCGATCTCTTCGATATCGCCGATATCCTGTCCAGCGCCTGGAACAGAAAAATCACCGCCGTCGATCTCGACCCCTCGGAATACGACAAGCTGCTCAGTGCCCGCGGCCTGCCGCCATTCGTGGTCGACGGCGTCGTAGGATTACGCAAGGCGGTTGGCGCCGGCGAATACGCGGCCATATCTCAAGATGCCGGCCGTTTGGCGGGCCGCCCGCCGCAACCACTCAGCGATTATCTCAAATCCATCCCAAAGTAAGGAGTTACGACCCATGAACGACACCATCTCCCGGCGCGGCATGCTCCTGGCGGCTTCCGCTTTCGCCATCCTCACCGCAGCGCCCAGCCTCGCGCAGGAGAGCGAGCAGCCCGTCGCATTGATCACCGGCACAAGTTCAGGCTTCGGCCGGTTGATGGCGGAAACCTTCGCGCGCAATAAGCTCCGCGTCATCGCCACCATGCGCGATGCCGCGGGCCGCAACGCCAAGGCTGCCGAAGAACTCCGCGCCCTCAACATCGATGTGATCGACATCGATGTCACCGATCAATCGTCGGTCGATCGCGGCGTCGCTGAAGCGCTCGCCCTTGCCGGGCACATCGACATCCTCGTCAACAACGCCGGCGTCGTGGTTCCGGGCCCGGCGGCCTTGTTTCCCGCCACCGCCTTTAATGCGAATATCGAAACCAATTCAATCGGCGCACTCCGCATGTTCCGCGCCGTGGCGCCGCAGATGCGCGAACGCAAGCAGGGCTATCTGATTCAGTTCTCAAGCGCGCTTGGCCGTATTCTCGATCCCATGCTCGGCGGCTATTGCGCTTCCAAGCTCGCGGCCGAAGCCGCCGCCGACGCGCTCGCCTATGAAGAGGCAATGTTCGGAATCGAGGTCACCATCGTCCAGCCCGCCGGCGCCTATCCAACCCAGCTGCAAGCCAACGCGCTTCGCTATTTCGACGAGATGGCGGCCAACCTGCCCGAAGCCGACAAGCCCCTGCTCGCCCAATTCGCGCAACACATCGACCATATGCGCAAAGGCCTGGTGCCGGACGCAACGCTCAATCCGCAGGAGATTGCGGACGCTGTCTACGGCCTTATTCCGATGGAGCGAGGCAGCCGTCCCCGCCGCCTGGTGGTCGGACCCTACAAGGAAACAATGGACGGCCTCAATCGCGCGCATGACGACGTGCAGGCTTATCTCATTGAACAATCCGGCCTTGCCGAACTTACCAAATTGCGGTGATGGTCTATGCTTTCAATAATGGCGGAATGATTCTAAGCCTCGCCCCATGGATGGGGCGCACCGCGACAACCGGCTACTGGCGATAGCCTGCATATTGGCGGCTATCGGTTTCGCTTCGACGCAGGATGCCATCGTCAAGGTGATGTCGGGAAGTTTCGCCGCCTATGAAGCGATCATCTTCCGCTGCGTGGGTTCCTTCCCCCTCCTCGCGGCATTGCTGCTTCGCCAAGGCGGCTTCCGTCTTCTGGCCACGCCCATTCTGGGCCGCGTGATCATCCGCTCCCTCATTTTATGCGTGGGCTATTTCACTTTCATCCTGTCGATCGCGGCGATGCCGATCGCAAATTCTGTGGCGATCTATTTCACCATGCCGTTTTTCGTGGCGGGCCTCGCGGGGCCGTTGCTTGGCGAGCGGGTGCGCGTGCACCGCTGGTTGGCGATCATTGCAGGTTTTATCGGCGTACTGATCATGGTGCGTCCCGGTGCGGGGGTGTTTGAGCCCGCCGCCATTCTGGCGCTTATCTCGGCCTTCTCCTATGCCTTTGGCCAGATGCTTGGGCGTCCCATCGCCCATCAAGTGCCGCTCGCCGTCATCGCCATGTGGCAGAACGCGGTGTTCCTTCTGGTGGCGCTGCTGATGGCACTCCTGTTCAACAGCTTCGATTTCAGCGGCATCACGCACAAGAGCCTGGTGTTCCTGTCGCGGCCCTGGGTGTGGCCGGGCCCGTTCGATGCCCTTGTCTTGTTCGGCACCGGCATTCTTGCGGCCTTCGGCATGATCCTGTTCGTTTCCGCCTACAAATATGCCGAATCGAATTTCGTCGCCCCCTTCGAATATTCCTCGATGATCTGGGCGGTGATGTACGGGTTTTTGATCTTCGGCGATTTTCCAGATCAGTATACCTGGATCGGCGCTGCGGTCGTCGCCACCGCCGGTATCCTGATGATCTGGCGCGACCGGCAGCTCGATCGCACCATCGTTCAGAGCCCGTAGGTGCGCCATAGAAGGCCGGCCAACGAGTTTTCCGGAAACGCCGCTTCGGCCTCCACGCCGCGCTTGGCCCAGATCGAAGCATACATGTGCATGAAGGGCGAAGGCGGCGGCTCGCGCTCCTCCAGAAAATAGCCCGGCACATTCCACCAGGCGACGGGGTCGACAGTCTCCGGCCGCAGGATGTGCACGCCGTGATCCGGTTGATCCAGCATGAGCCGCGTCAGCAGATTGGGGCCAACATTCTCCCAGCTTCGCTCGTGCGGCACGATCGATTCCACCGCCGATGTGGCGCGCTGCCACAAATCGCCATCGCATGGCGAGGGATTGGCCATGAAGCAATTGCTGATCTGCGTCAGGCCCTCCCCCGTGGCGCTGGCTTCGCGGTGCCGGAAGGGCCGGCGCTTCGAGGAAGCAATCAAGGGCTGTGACGGAATATCGGGCTCATTGGCAAGTGCCACGATATCCATATCGGACCAGACCCCGCCCAGGGTGGCCAGCACATTATAGCGGAACAGGCTGGAGAGTGCTGCGGGGCTTCCCTCATGGGGCGCCAATTCAGCGGCGTCGCGCAGTTCCGCTCCGCAATTTTTGAGGGGCGGCAGATCATAGCTCCACAGCGTCACGCGATAATCCCGTGCCAAAAAACTTGCCAGGCTGAGCCGCGCCAGGCGCGACAGTTCGCCGGAGATCCAAAGCATGTGCACGGGAAGCGATTTCAGCATGAGGGACTCAGATCGGATAACCCGCCCAAGCCTTCACAGTCCGCAGCGCCAATGCCGATTGAATGCGCTGCACGCCGGGCAACCTGGAAATCCGCGAGCGGTGGATGCGCTCATAATCGGCAGCGTCCGCCGCCACGATCCGAAGGAGATAATCGAACTGCCCGCTCATCAAATGGCACTCGACGATTTCGGGGACGCGCTGAACGGCCTTTTCGAAACGCTCGAAGGCCTCCTCGGTCTGCGCCGAAAGCGAAACTTCGACGAAAAACTCATTAACGAGCCCCAAGGCCGCGCGGCTCAGATTGGCAGTGTAGCCCAAGATCGTCCCCGCGGCTTCGAGAAGTTTTACCCGGCGGTGGCAGGATGATGCCGATAGCCCAGCCCTCGCGGCAAGGGTGGCAATCGGCTGCTGAGAATTTTTCTGCAGCTCCGCCAGAATGATTTGATCCGTCTTATCGAATTCCTGCACTTTCATTCGAAAATTGATAGCAATTTTCGAACCTCATTTCAATGCTGCACTGCTTCAGCCGCTGCTTCGGAAAATCATTCGGCGTCATCTGCGCTAAGTTCGCTCGTCACGGGGAATCTCAAAATGCTCATCGGCGTTCCGAAAGAAATCAAGAATCACGAATATCGCGTCGGCATGACTCCGTTATCGGTGCGCGAGGCGGTGCGTCACGGCCACAAGGTGTGGATCGAGGCCAACGCCGGCGGGGGCATCGGCGCAAGCAACGCGGACTATGAGAAGGCAGGCGCCACCATCGTCCCGGCAGCCGCCGAAATTTTCGCCAAGGCCGACATGATCGTGAAGGTGAAGGAGCCTCTGGCGGCCGAGCGCAAGATGCTGCGCGAAGGCCAGATCCTTTTCACTTATCTCCACCTCGCGCCCGATCCCGAGCAGACGAAAGACCTCGTCAAATCCGGCGCCATCTGCATCGCCTATGAGACGGTGACGAACGGCCGCGGCGGCCTTCCCCTGCTTGCCCCCATGTCGCAGGTCGCGGGCCGCATGTCGGTGCAGTCCGGCGCTCATTGCCTTGAAAAGGCGCAAGGCGGCCGGGGCGTCCTGCTGGGCGGCGTCCCCGGCGTTGCTCCTGCAAAAGTCGTGATCTTGGGCGGCGGTGTCGTCGGCACCAACGCTGCCGCGATGGCGCTCGGCCTCGGCGCCGACGTCGTCATCCTCGAGAAATCAACCGACCGCATGGAAGAGCTCGTGGCCCGCTTCGGAACAGGACTCAAGACTCTCTATTCCACCCAAGGAACCATCGAGGATGAATGCGCCGAGGCCGATCTGGTCATCGGCGGCGTGCTTGTCCCGGGCGCCGCCGCGCCCAAGCTCATCACCAGGGCCATGCTCAAGGACTGGAAACCGGGCGCTGTGTTTGTCGATGTCGCCATCGATCAAGGGGGCTGCGCTGAAACCTCGAAAGCCACGACTCATTCCGACCCGACCTATGTCGTCGATGGCATCGTCCACTATTGCGTGGCCAACATGCCGGGCGGCGTCGCCCGCACGTCGACCTTCGCGCTCAACAATGTGACGCTCCCCTTCACCCTCGCCATCGCCGGCAAGGGCTGGAAAAAGGCTCTCGCCGATAACGCCGACCTGAAAAACGGCCTCAACGTCGCGCTGGGCAAGGTGACTTATCAAGCGGTAGCCCACGACCTTAAATACGACTACGTCCCCGCCGACAAACTGTTCGCCGCTTAAACTCTTCTCTGCCAGACCTGATTGAGGCCAAATCGCCGTCTCAATGAGGCTGTCGCGAGCGAGATGGCTGAACGCACCTGACTACCTTGACATTGGCTGCTCCAGGATTACATTGTGTTCACCCAGCACACAATGTAGGTTTTCATGCCCACCAACGCCGAGACATTTTCCGTTCGATTGACTGATGACCTCAAGCAGGAAGTCGACGCGCTGGCGAAACTCACGAAGCGCTCGCGATCCTTTATCGTACAGGAAGCGGTCGCGAGTTACATCGCCAGCCACCGCGACTATTTAAACGCCGTGGATGAAGCATTGGCTGAAGCCGACAAAGGCATTTTTGTCTCGGGAAAAAGAGCCTTTGAATGGCTCGACTCCTTCAACAGAGGCAATCCAGGTCCCCTGCCCGAGCCTGACATAACGCCTGGCAAGGCCAAGTGAGTGTTGTCCTTCTTCAGGCGGCCCTGCGTGATATTAATAGAGTATATGATTTCATCGCCCAAACCGATCCGGCGGCGGCCATCGCCGTGGTTGATCGCATCAACAAATTCCTCCGGCTCATCGAGTCGCGGCCCCATGCCGGTCGCACTTCACGTGGGGGATTGATCCGCGAATGGTCCGTACCCGGATTACCCTATGTGATTCCCTACAGGATCAAATCCGGGCAGATCGAAATTCTCCGAATTTATCACACGAGCCAAAAGAAACCGGACGATTGAAATTGATCACCGGGCCTGGGGGCTACATCCCCGCCTGTTTCGGCTTGGTGTCATAATAGTAGTTGGCCTTCTTGCCGTAGATCAGTGCCCGGAGAACGCGGCGGACCGCTTCGGATTTGCGTAACGGATCGACCACGGCGCGGAAGGCATCGTGGGCGAAGACTTTGGCCGCATCCAAAGCGGGCGATACACCCGGCGGTTTCTGCGCCAGGCCGAAGCGGCGCAAAGTGCCGTTCATCAGCCTGATTTTGTTAAGCCGCGTGACCTCGGGTGTCTTCCAGGTCATCGCCATGGAGACGGAATAACTGCCGCCCGTGCTCACCCAGTGGGGCACCATGTAAGGCATATGCACCGCATCGCCAGGTTTCAGCGCATGCAAGGTGGCGCGGCTCTCGTACCAATCCTCATATTTCTGGTTGCGGTGCTTGGATGGAGAAATCTCCATCGCCTCCTCGGAGATGAGCGCCCGGTCGGAATTCTCGAAGGTGCGCACGAATTTATCGCCCTTGATCTGGATCAGGATGTTTTCTTCCGCATCCATATGAAAGGGCGTGGTGGCGTTTGCCGATGAGACGAAAATGAAACCCTGCAAATCCGAGTAATCGCCCGGGCGTTTTCCCGCCGCGCGATTAGCGGCTTCCACGAAAGACCGGAGAAGCTCGCCGTATTCCCTGTCTTCGTTGACGAATTTGATCACCATCCAGGCATTGGCCGTCTCGATGGAGCGGATCACGTCTTCCGCCGGCATGTCGATCTTGGGCACGTCCTCGGGCTTGACGCCGACGGCGACCTTGCCGGAATTATATTCGATCCGGTCGCGCGGCAGCGATTTCGCCAGATTGACCAGCCGCGGCAATGCGAACAGCGGATGATCGGCAAGGCCATGCTGGAGCGTGAACGGCGTTTTCAAAAACTTCTCGCGCGCAATGGCTGGATCGATGGTCACGATATTCATGAGCGGTGTCTCCGGGTTATGGCGTGGAAAAGATCGCGGGCGGTGGAACGGGCGGTGCGGCGCAGGCGCTCAGCGCCAACGGTCAATTCAAATTGCGATTTACCGATATCCTCGGAGCCAA
>JBGTNZ010000211.1:0-2347 GCA_041742805.1 Aestuariivirga sp. | reverse complement strand
GTGCGCTTGTAGGCGCCGGAAAACAGATTGGCATTGGCCCATTCGAAATCGAAGGCCATGGTCAGCGCCTCGCGCACCCGCACATCGGCGAAAATCTTGCGCCTTGTGTTGAAGGCGAAGCCCGATGCGGGAGCGGGCGATCGCTGTTCGATCTTCTCGAGCTTAACCTTGCCCTGCTGGACCGCCGGAAAATCATACCCCGTGGCCCAGCGGCCTGGGTCGCTTTCGGTGCGGACATCCGCAAGCCCGGTCTTGAAGGCTTCGAAAGTGGCATTGGCGTCGCGGTAGTAATCAATCTTTACCTCATCGAAAGTCCACAGGCCCTTAGCGATCGGCAAATCCTTGCCCCAATAGTCCTTGTTCCTGCGATAGGTGATCCACTCGCCCGGCTTCACATCGGCGATCACATAGGGCCCGGAGCCGACAATGGAATCAAGCGTCGTCTCGTCGAAGGCCCGGCCTTTCCAGAAATGTTTGGGCAGGATCGGCATCAGTCCAACGATCAGCGGCAATTCGCGGTCGCCGGACTCCTGGTGAAAAATCACTGTGCGGTCATCGGGCGTTTCGACGCCGGTTATCTTGGAATAGTAGCTCTTGAAATTGGGCCGGCCCTTGTCGCGCAGCGTCTCCATGGAAAATACCACATCGGCGGCCGTCACCGGCTTGCCATCCGAGAACTTCGCTTTCGGCCTCAGCTTGAATGTGAAGGTCTGGCGGTCGTCCGAGACGTCGATTGTTTCCGCCAGCAGCCCATAGAGCGAGAAGGGCTCATCCCAATTGCGGCCCATCAGGCTCTCGACGACATAGGTGCGAATCCCGCTCGCCGGCGTGCCCTTGACGATAAAGGGTGTGACACTGTCGAAGCTGCCGGTGAACGCCTGGCGCAACTGCCCGCCCTTCGGCGCCTCGGGATCGGCATAGGGCAGATACTTGAAATCCGGCGGAAGCGCGGGTTCGCCCTGCATGGCAATGCCATGCCGCGGCGCTGCAAAGCCCGGCGATGCGGCGAGTAACAGTCCAATCATCAGAAGGGCAGACGGAAAACGGTGGAGCAAATTCATTACCGCACGATGATATTCGAAAAGGCCCATGGATTTCGCCGATCAAGCTTCTCCGCGAACAGAACGCCGCGCCCATCGAGGGGCGTCCAGTCCGTATAAACGCCAGTCACGGGTCCGAGATAAGGTGTCTGGATTTCCAGGCAGCGGCGGAAATCCATCTCGTCGGTCTCGACGATTCCGGCACCGGGGTTTTCAATCGCCCAAACCATGCCCGAGAGAACTGCGGACGTCACTTGCAAACCGGTGGCGTTTTGATCGGGCGCCAGCTTGCGGGCCTCCTCGACCGACAGTTGCGAGCCATACCAATAAGCGTTCTTCCGGTGTCCATAGATGAGCACGCCCAATTCATCGCTGCCGTCCAGAATTTCGCCTTCCTCCAGAATGTGTGATTCGGATTGGCGCTTGCCTGCGGCACCGAACATTTCATGAAGCGAGAGCAGCGCGTCGTTCGACGGGTGATAGGCATAATGGCAGGTTGGCCGGTAGATGACCTGTTTTTCCTTGCGCAGGGTGAAATAGTCGGCGATCGAAATTGCTTCGTTATGCGTCACCAGAAAGCCGAATTGCGGGCCAGCCGCGGGAACCCAACTCCTGACCCTTGTATCCGCGCCGGGCCGGGTCAGATAGATGGCAGCGCCCGAACCCGTCTTGTGGCGCTTGCCGTCCGTCGGAAACTGCTTTTCGTGCGTGCCCCAGCCGAGTTCGGCAGGTTGCAGGCCTTCGGAAATAAATCCGTCCACGGACCATGTGTTGACAAAGCAGTCCATGGGCTTGGGCGTCTTGGCGCGTTGCGTGTCGCGCTCGGCCACATGGATGCCCTTGACGCCCACGCGCTGCATGAACTTTGCCCAGTCCTCGCGGGTTTCCGGTTCGGCGAGCTTCAGCTTCATGTCGCGGGCGAGATTGAGCAGCGCTTGCTTGACGAACCACGACACCATGCCGGGATTGGCGCCGCAGCAGGAAACCGCGGTGGGGCCGGGGCCAAGCTGGCGTTTCAACGCGAGGAGCCGCTCGCGCAATGCGTAGTTGGTGCGCGCCGCGTTATCGAGCTTGGGGTTGTCGTAAAAGCCGGGCCAGGGTTCGATCACCGTATCGATGCACAGCGCGCCGGTCTCCCGGGCGAGCCGCATGATGTCGAGGCTCTCGACATCAACGGAGAGGTTGACGATGAAAGCCGGGCCGGGCCCTGCGGTGAGAAGAGGCGTGAGAAGCGATCTGTAATTTTTCCTGGTCACCGCCTGCTTCACAAAGGCAATACCCTCCTTATCGGCCAGATGGCTCCACGA
>JBGTNZ010000210.1:0-7214 GCA_041742805.1 Aestuariivirga sp. | reverse complement strand
GCGGCGCCACCCGAGCGGGCAGGGGCCGCCCTGGAGGCAGCGCATCGCCAGCTGGTGCGGCCTGCCGACAAGATCGCCCTGTTGTTCACGCCGCCTTTCGATAAATCCTCACCCGATCCCGGTTACATCAAGGCATATCCGCCGGGAATCCGCGAGAACGGCGGCCAATATAGTCACGGCGCCATCTGGTCGATTTTCGCCCATGCCAAGCTCGGACAGGCCGATAGAGCAGCGGACCTCTTTGCCCTTCTCAATCCTGTGAACCACGCGCTTAACGAAGCGGAGGTCCGGCGCTACCGCGTTGAGCCTTATGTCATCGCCGCGGATATATACTCCGTGCCGCCGCATGTGGGCCGCGGCGGCTGGACCTGGTACACAGGTTCCGGAGCCTGGATGTACCGGGCGGGATTGGAAGCTATCCTGGGCGTCGTCCGCGAGGGCGCCAAATTGAGGGTAAAGCCCTGCATGCCATCGGCCTGGGATGGATTTCATGTGTCGCTGAAATATGGGGACACGCGTTATGAAATCGAGGTATCACGCGGAGCAGCGCGGCCATCAGTTGCGGACATCCGGCAAGTCTCGCCATCCGAATACTTGATCGATCTGCGAGATACCGGCGGCACTTCTTCTATTGAGCTTTTCGTCCAGTCCGAAAGCGCTATGGCAGGCGGCAGCCAAGCTGTTGCTTGATTAGCCCTCGGCCCGCTCATCAAGATTTTCTTGTTCACAGAGCTTGATGATAGCCTCCTTAATCTCACCGAGCCGCGTGACGCCCGGGCCTGTCATATTTTCTTCGCTGGCAACCTGAAGGTCGCGAGCGTTGGCTTCCCAATGTCGCAGAACTTTCAATTTTTGCTCGCTGGTCATCGATTGCGTGGCGACGATGTCCATCGGCGAATCGAATATTTGCTCGGGCGCAATTAGGGCCCGGTCATAATCTTTGGCTGTGTACATCCCAGTCTCCCGCAGGCGTGAGTCGGGCCCGCTACTCCGTAACGCTGAAAATATGCGGTAGTTCCTGCGAGGACTCTAGGTTTCCCGCGTCAGGTCCGTGCACAATCCGATAAGCAAGCCGAAACCCATAACGCCCACGGCAAGAAGCGCCACGCCGCCGAAGGAACCGGCGAGGCCTCCCAACGCCAGGAATAAGGCAAGGGCCGCCACAACAGCTAACGTCATAAAGCGTATCATTTTGATTGGCCTCCGCTGGAATTAAACGCCTCAAGGGCGCTTTGGTTCCCTCAGGCGGCCGCTTGCGCCTTGGTGTCGAAAAACAAAGCCTGGCTTATGACGGCCTTGACCATTTCGGGCGTGAAAGGCTTGGTGATCAGAAAGGCGGGCTCTGGCCGCTCACCCGTCAGAAGCCGCTCGGGGAATGCGGTGATGAAAATAACCGGTACCTCAAAGGACGCGAGTATCTGGTTGACGGCGTCCACGCCAGAGCTGCCATCGGCAAGCTGAATATCCGCCAAAATAAGGCTTGGTCTTTTTTGCGCGGCAAGCTGCAGCGCCTGCTGATGGGTGCGCGCAATGCCGGTTACCTTGTGGCCCAAGGTTTCGACGATCGCCTCGATGTCCATGGCGATAATCGGCTCGTCTTCGATGATCATAACGTTGGTGGCGACCTGATCGACGATTGTCTTGGTTGCCTCTTCAATCAGCGCCGAAACCGCCGCTTCGTCGCGTCCGAGAATGGTAGCGATATCGCCCCTTGAAAAGCCTTCGACGGCCATCAGGAGGAAGGCTTCCCGGGCGCGGGGCGGCATGGTCGACAGCCGGCGCTCGGCTACCGCGGCCCACGGCGGGACATTGGCCTCCGCCTCGCCGGAGGATGCCTTAAGGTTGAGCGAGATCGATTCCCAGAGGCGGCAATAGGTGCGGTAAAGCTCCACCCGCATGTCCGTTCCCATCTCGATATTGCCGGGATCGGCGATCAAGGCTTCCAAAACAGCCGCGACATACGCATCGCCAGCCTGTTGCGTACCGGTGAGCGCGCGCGAGAAACGCCGCAAATACGGGATATGCGGCGCGATGCTGGTCGCAAGCTTCATAATCTTCCCCTCACGCGAGACTAATGACAGTCAACGGACACGCTTAACAAAAGGTTCCCTCCGGCGCCAAACAATTTTACGAATAGGGGAACTAACCCACTGTTAAGGCATTAACCTACAACATAAAAGCGGGGCAGGTACGGCGTGGGGTGTTTTATGGGCGAATCCGAGAACAAAAAGAAACACGAGGCCAAAAGAAATATTATGAACAATGCAGCCCAGGCAACGGCGGGCATTAAACCGCCGGTTTACGACATGATTGGCAGGCGCCTGCGCGATTATTATGACGGCGTATCCCAACAGCCCGTGCCGGACCGCTTCCTAGATTTGCTCAACCAGTTGGAAGCCAAGACCACAAAGAAGGATTCATAGCGTGGCGCCATTGTCTGGCGACTTCCGCGATCAACTTGTGGCGGCCATCCCGGGACTCCGGGCTTTCGGCATGTCGCTTACGGCGCGCAATGATCAGGCCGACGATCTGGTGCAGGAAACACTGATGAAAGCCTGGCATCATCAGGATAGTTTCGAAACCGGCACCAATCTCAGAGCCTGGCTCTACACGATTCTCCGGAACGAATTTTACAGCCAAATCCGCAAGCGGCGCCGCGAGGTCGAAGATGCTGACGGCGAATATGCCGCCAAAGTCGCCACCGCCGGCGGGCAGGAAAGCAATCTGGAAATGGCGGATTTACGCCTCGCCCTGTTGAAATTGCCCGAGGACCAGCGGGAGGCCATCATCCTCGTGGGCGCTTCGGGCTTTTCCTCTCAGGAAGCAGCGCAGATTTCGGGCGCTGCAATTGGCACAGTGAAGAGCCGCGTGAGCCGGGCCCGTGACCGGCTGGCCATGCTGCTGGGCGGGGACCGGGCGGTTCTGGCAACGATGGAGATTGACGCAGCCCTACCAAAATAGCAGCCTTGCCGCCAGACTTGGTGAGTATCGATTCGACCAGAACAACCGCAGGAGCAAAAAAATGCTGGGTACTATTCTTCTTATTATTCTTATTCTGGTGGTCATCGGCGCGCTGCCGCGCTGGGGGCATAGCCGGAGCTGGGGTTATGGACCCTCCGGCGGCCTCGGATTGCTTTTGATCGTTGTGCTGATCCTTGTCCTGATGGACAAGATATAGGCCCCCATGACGCTAAAAAGGCCCGATGATAGCGGGGCTTATCAAAAACCGGCCCGAATCGCGCTTATCGGGTTATTCATTCTTGCCCTCATCGCCGCCCTCTATCTGGCGCGGGATTTTCTCATTCCGGTCGTGTTCGCGTTCCTCATCGCGCTGACCTTTCGGCCGATGATACGAAAACTGGCGCAGTACAATATTCCGCCTTGGGCCGCCGCTACGGGTTTTGCGACTTTTTTGGTGCTGGCTTTCGTGCTGGCCGCCTATCTCGCCAGTGGACCTATTTCCACCTGGATTGCCGACGCCCCGGAGATCCAGCGGGTGTTCCTGGAAAAAATCCGCAATCTCCGTTCATGGTTCTCAGGCTTCGCCAATCTCACCGAAAAAATCCAGGACGCGGCCACGCCCGGCGATGCCGGAGTTCAAGAGGTCGTAATCAAGGACTCCGGCCTGCCCGCTTTTCTCGCTACGGCCGCTGGATATCCCGCCAACTTCATCTTCATGCTTGCCGGAGCACTGGTGATCGCGCTGTTCCTCATGGCCTCCGGCGATCTGTTTTATGAAAAGCTGGTGCGCGTCCTTCCCACCTTGACCGACAAGAAGACAGCGCTTCGCATCGTCTATGACGTTGAGCGCGAGGTCTCGGCCTATCTTTTCGCCATGACGGCGGTCAATGCGGGCGTGGCGGTGGCGGTCGGCCTCTCGTTCCAGTTCCTCGGCATGCCCACGCCTTATCTTTGGGCGCTGTTGGCGTTCGTTCTGAACTACATCCCCTACGTCGGTCCGATCGCGGGAACAGCCCTTTCCGGGTTAGCCGCAATCGTGGTTTTCAACACTCTGGGGGAAGCCCTGCTGACGCCGCTCGTTTATAGCCTTATCATCGGAATCGAGACGCAGTTCGTTTCGCCCTATGTTCTGAGCCGCCGCCTGCGCATCAATTCGGTGGCGATCTTACTGGCCCTGGCTTTCTGGGCATGGGCTTGGGGGATCGCAGGCATTATCCTGGCCGTTCCCTTGTTGGTGACCTTCAAGATATTCTGTAGCCACCTACAGTCCCTGTCGGCGATTGGCGAATTTCTAGGCGGCTCCACCGATAGTGAAACGCAGGAAACAGAAACTATTCAGGGACCCGAAAAAGTCCCGGAACGATGAGCCCTGCGGCGCGATCTGACACGCCGGCGGGCTCAGAGGTTGCTTTACTTGCTTTTGGTCTTGCTTTTGGCGCGCCCAGAAACGCGGCCTGAACCGCGGGAAGTACGCCGGCTGGTTTTACCCATGAGACGGCTTGGCAACATCATGCCGATTATGGCGCCCAAGCCTAAGCCAATGGCCCCGATCATCAAGGGACGTTCCTCAATCAAGTTGCGGAAGTTACGGTGATCGCGCACATAGCTTGAGGCGCGCGGAAACGCCCGTCCCGCACCTTCGGAAGCCCAGCCATATGCATCGCCGAGCGCCTGTTTACCTTGGGACATGAATCTCGACGCAGTACGGCCGTAGCCGCGGCCGCCTGTGTTTCCGGCGGCGCTCCGCTTGCCGGACTTAGAGCTCCGGCCGGCTTTGCTTTTCTCCGATATGGAAGTCTGGCCGTTGGTCGCGGTTGTGTTGGCTGCCATGGTCGTCTCCTTTGCGTTTTGATTTGATTGCAGATGATTCTTCGAGCTGTTTTCTACGGTTGCTGGAACTTCTGTCGCTTATGAGCCAAGCCGCTCCCGCCAGAAGTAAAACGGCCATCAAAGGGTTGCGCTCGATGCCCGATTGCACGCGAACGAGAAAGTGCCGTTTGGAATCGATGACGTCGAGGATATCCTCGAAAAGTTGGGCGGGGCTCAACCTGTCGCGGGTTTCGTCCAGGCTTCTTTCCAGCTTGGAGCGGAGTTCCCGCACTTCCTTCCGGCGTTGCTTCAGTTGGTCCATTTAGGCGTCCGTTTTTGATCCGTGGGCGGAGCAAGCCAGCTGAACAGCAGACTCTCCGCTTCCCAGCGGAACATCCGCCGCAGGCCCAGCGCGCATAAGGCCGCCAGCAGCAATATTCCGGCGCCCACCACCAAGCCGGCCCATATATCGCTTCCGAGATTCGGCGCCACCGCCGCAACGCCGGTCTGAGCCAGTATTACCAGCGCCGTCAGCAGCGCTGCAAATCCCGACACCGCAAAAACGACGGCGGCAATGCAGCGCTTCAGCAATACATGGGCCTCAAGACGCGCCAGATCGAGTTCGGCATCCACCCAGCGCTTGCTATCGGAGGCGAGCCGCCTGAGGAGCGGCCGCACCGCCGGACGTGAGGCGAGAGTACTAGGCATCGGCCCGGCTCTCCCGCCTTCCTGAACGGCGGCCGCCATACGTCGAAGGAGTGAAAGAATGCATCATCTTGCCGACCCCCCTCGATTGCATCATTTGAAAAACAACGAGGCCAGCGGCGATACCGCCCGCCAGGGTGACCACGGGATGCTCGCGCGCAAACTCGCGCGCATCCGCGATCATGGTCTCAAAATCGCTTTCGTTGACATATTCGGCGAGCCCTTCAAGGCTGCCAGCCGCGGCCTTCGCGTAAGCCTCCAAATTCGGAACTTCGGGCATGGCGGTAGCAAACTCCCGCACCGATTCCGCCAGAGTTTCAAGCTTGGCGGCCGCATAATCCTTGCGGCTCCCGGCAAGACTTCCCGCCATCGCAAGCATGTCGTCGAGAAGACCGTGACGCCGGCTGCCGCCATTTCCATTGCGCCGGCGTTGACCCGCCTTGGATGACTTGGCCATGATCATTCCTCCTCAAAGTTGATGTGATGCTGAGGTGGAAACGGCCCCGCCGCCCATTGGTTCCATCGGCGGCGGGGTTGCCGGGGCTAACCGTCAGATGCGGCTCTGCAATAAAAGGGACAGTGTATCGACTACGATGCTGGGCGTGTGTGGCTTGGAGATGATGGGCGCGTCCGGCCATTGGACGAACTGGCTGGGTTCCTCATTATCTGCCGTGCAAAAGAGGAACGGAATTCCCCTGGCCGCAAGTTTCGCCGCTGCCTCGAACGTCGTGCCGTCGCGCAGGCGCACGTCGAGAAGGGCTGCGTCCAGCTTGCCTTCTTCGGCAAGAGTGAGAGCCTCCTGGCGGGACCTCGCGGAGCCTGCGACAACGCCGCCCGCCTCCTCGATTATCTGGGTGAGTTCCATGACAATAAGGGGCTCATCCTCGGCCAAGAGAATGCGCGCGCCGTTCAGCGTTGTGTTGTTCATCCCGAAGCGAATTTTGCTCCAAACTCCCTTAGAGAGCAAGTTCCAGTTTGCAGATAAGTCCTGCTGCATCGAACCGGCGCTGGACATTGGCCGTGCTCGAATCGATCAGGGCTGTGCCAAAGCCCGTGCGGGTTGGTGGAGCATCGATGCGCGGCCCGCCACGTTCACGCCAGAGGAGACTGAGCTTGCCACGGGAAACGGTCCACATGATGGTGATTTTCCCCGTGCGGCTGGACAGGGCGCCATACTTTGCCGCGTTGGCGCCCAGTTCATGCAGCACCAGGCCCAATTGCGTCGCGGCTTCAGGAGGCAGGATTACGCCGGGCCCGCGCAGTTTGAAGCGTTTGCCCATGTCATCCACCATGCCGCCCAATTGGCCGGCAATGAGGTCGGTCAGCTTGGCGCCCCGCCACTCGGCATCGGTTAAAAGATTATGGGAGGACGCAAGGCTGCGGATGCGCCCCTCAAAGGCGTCGGCGAAGGTTTTTGGATCGGAGCTGGCCCGCAACGTCTGCCTTGTCATGGCCTGGATGACGGCCATGGTGTTCTTTACCCGGTGCGACAGCTCGCGAAGCAGCATGGCCTGGCGTTTGTCCCAGTTCTTGCGCTCGGTGATATCCTGATCGATGCCGCGGGCCCCGATCGGCTGGCCTTGCGCATCCTCGATGACTTCTCCCATTACCGCCGTCCAGATTTCGGTGCTGTCGGGCCGGACAATCGGAAACTCCAGGTTGAACGAGCCGCCATGGGCAATCGCCTGGGCGAACTCCGCCTGCACCCGGTCGCGGTGCTGGGCTGCGACTTGCGCCGC
>JBGTNZ010000209.1:0-5222 GCA_041742805.1 Aestuariivirga sp. | reverse complement strand
GACGATGGCACGATCAAGGTAGCGTCCGCCTCGGGCACGGCAATCGCCGCTGCCTTGAAGTGGATCAAGTCGATCGTGTCGGAGCCGGAAGTGGGCGAGATCTATGACGGCAAGGTGGTCAAGGTCGTCGATTTCGGCGCCTTCATCAACTTCTTCGGCGCCAAGGACGGCCTCGTCCATGTCTCCGAACTGGCACCCCGCCGCGTCAACAAGGTGTCCGACGTCGTCAACGAGGGTGACGCGGTGAAGGTCAAGCTGCTCGGCTTCGACAATCGCGGCAAGGTGCGGCTGTCGATGAAGCAGGTGGATCAGGCGACCGGCGAAGACTTGTCAAAAAAACAGGCAGCGGAAGAAGCGCTGCCAGCGGAAGCCGAGGCGCAGTAACAGTTCTCCCAAGTCAAAATTCAGGGCGCGGATTAAACTCCGCGCCCTGCTCATTCGATAGTTTATTCACAAATCCGGTAATTCTGGCTTTTTCCATGCATGCCCATATCGAGATGAAAATGCGAGGCGTGGGCGGAGTTGGAACCTGGGCCAAGCACGGTGCTAAAGTAACCGCAGGCTGTCGTGCGCAGGCCCCGCAGCACCTGGAAAGACCCCGAGGCCGGATTGGCCGCATCGGAAATCTGGATTCTCCGGCCGTCCTCCGTGGTGATCGTTGTGATGTCAACGGCGTTGCCGAAGGCGTGCTCGCTCAATTTTGCCGATGCATCGCCGTTGCGGCCGCGGCATTCATAGCCGGGACCGGTCGAGACCTTCCCGAGCTGCACGTTCAAATGGGTGGAAACCAGCGCCGCTCCCGTGTCGGCGAGCCACAGTGAAAACTGGCGGGCAAACCGGCAACTCAGAATTGGCGAATCGGGCAAGACGATCTTCCCAGACCCGGTGTGAACCAAATTCAGCCGGACCGGCATGTCGACATGGCAACTGCCATTGCCGACAGGTGTCGCTAGCGCCTCGAATTCGGCTCCACCAGCCCTGAGACTGGCCAGACAATCATTGTCCGGGACCACAGGCAGCGGTTTCCGTTGCACCGTGGTCGTCGTGCTCTTTGGGGGAGGCACGATGATCGCCACTTTTTTGAGCGGTGGGGCCTTCTCCGGTAGAGCCGCTTTTATTTCAACCGGCTTGCCGCGGGGAATCGGCACGATGAGTCTATCGGTTTTAACGCTATCGGTATTCTCAATAGTCTCAGGAGGCCGTTTAGTATTTTTTACGGTTTTATCGGTGGCCACCGGCGCGACTTTGGTGATCTTTTTAGCGGCTGCGGCCTTGCGGGGTTTTTTGGCCGGCTTGCACTTCAACTTCAATGTAACGCAAAGGCTGCGGCCCGCTTCCTGGAAATCCCGTGCCACGGGCGACAGGTCCGCGCGCACTCCCCCCGAAGGCAGCGCAGACAACAGTAATATGGTTAGACCAACAGTTAAGAAGCGATACCGCATCGTTCGAAACGCTTTTAGTGGGGTTTGGTTCCGCGCAAGCTAACGCACGCCACAGCATTTGCAAGCGGCTTGGGAAACAGGCATGCAATATTTTATGCTTCCGTTTACACCGCGTGTCGAACAACTCTCCGCCACCGTGCCCTTCGTCGGGCCCGAAGCCATCGAGCGGCGATCGGGACAAATCTTTCGGGTTCGCATGGGCGCCAATGAAAACGTATTCGGGCCCTCACCCAAGGCGGTCACCGCGATGCGGAAGGCGGCGGTGGATATCTGGAAATATTGCGATCCGGAAGTTTACGATCTTAAACAGGCCCTCGCCATCCACCACGGCGTTGCGCCGGAAAACATCGCCGTCGGCGAAGGCATCGATGGATTGTTCGGGCTGGCCGTGCGGCTGTTCGTCGAGCCCGGTGTCACGGTTGCGACCTCGCTCGGCGCCTATCCCACCTTCAATTTCCATGTCAACGGGTACGGTGGCAGGCTGGTAACAACGCCCTACGTGAACGACCGCGAGGACCCGGAAACGCTCCTTGATCTGGCGCAACGGGAAGACGCTCGCCTCATTTACTTCGCCAATCCCGATAACCCGATGGGAAGCTGGTGGCGCGCTGCGGAAGTCGCGCGGATGATCGAGGCATTGCCTCCGCATGCCTTGCTGGTGCTGGACGAAGCCTATGGCGAATTTGCACCTGAAGGCACGTTGCCGCCTATTGATGTTGGAAATTTCCGGGTGCTGCGCTTTCGCACATTCTCCAAGGCATATGGCATGGCCGGGATGCGGGTGGGGTATGTGATCGGCCATCGCGGCGTCATCCAGGCGTTCGATAAAGTGCGCAATCATTTTGGCGTGACACGGCTTGGCCAACGGGCAGCGATTGCAGCACTTGGCGACAGCGATCATCTTCACGAGGTTATCGACAAGGTCGCGTCGGCACGCCTGGAGATTGCGCGAATCGCCAACGTGAACGGATTGGAAGCCCTTCCATCCGCCAGCAATTTCGTCAGCATCGATTGCGGCCGCGATGGCGAATATGCCAAGCGCGTGCTCGATGGCTTGCTCGCGAGAGGGGTGTTCGTGCGGATGCCAGGGGTGCCGCCGCTCAACCGTTGCATTCGCGTGACGGTGGGTACCGCCTCGGATCTTGAAATCTTCGCTCAGGAATTGCCGGCAGCACTCAAATCCGCAGCATAGTTTCGTTTCAGTCAGACTGTTTTTTGAGATCGTCGAGATCGAGCTTGCGGGTAAACATCGCAAGGTTGCCATCGGGATTGCGCGGCCATTGGCCCTCCGGGCGGTCCCAATAGAGTTCGATTCCATTCTCGTCGGGATCGCGCAGGTAAAGCGCTTCCGAAACGCCGTGGTCGGAGGCCCCGTCAAGAGAAATATTGTGAGCGGCAAGACGCTTCAGTGCATCGGCGAGGTTGGCTCTTGTGGGATAGAGAATGGCGGCATGGAACAGGCCTGTGGTGCCGGGTGCAGGCGGCGAGCCCCCTTCACTCTCCCAGGTGTTGAGACCGATATGATGGTGATAGCCGCCGGCGGAAATGAAGGCCGCTTGATTGCCAAAACGCTGGATCAAATCGAAACCGAGAACGCCGCAATAGAAAGCCAGCGACCGTTCGAGGTTGGACACCTTGAGATGGACATGGCCGATGCGGGTGCCGGGAGCTATCGGGTTTGGGTTCGATGACATGGAAAACTCCAGACGGGCGAGACAAGTCCCACCTTGAGTTTGCCTCGGATATCGCGGAAAGGAAAGTGCAACTGACAAGGAGCCAAGGGCATGGGCGGCGCGGCGTTACCAAAAAACTTGACCGTCGTGAATCATCCCCTGGTGCTGCACAAGCTCACCTTGATGCGTGACAGGAAAACACCGTCAGCGGTGTTTCGCCAGTTGCTGCGCGAGATCAGCCTGTTGCTCGCCTATGAGGTGGCCCGCGACCTGCCGATGACAACGCAAACCATTGAAACACCGCTGGCTGAAATGGAAGCCCCCATACTTTTGGGCAAGAAACTGGTGGTTGTCTCTATCCTCAGGGCCGGCAATGGCTTGCTTGAAGGCATGCTCGATCTAATGCCGTCGGCCCGCGTCGGTCACATCGGCCTCTATCGCGATCCCGTGACGCTGCAACCCGTCGAATACTACATGAAGGTTCCCGAGGATATTGCCGAGCGGCGGTCCATCGTGGTCGATCCGATGCTGGCCACGGGCAATTCGATTTGCGCCGCGCTCACCCGGCTCAAGCAAAAAGGTGCGAAGGAGCTCCGTCTGGTTTGCCTGCTGTCCGCACCGGAAGGCATCCGTCACGTGGCGGCCGAACATCCGGATGTGCCGATCTACACCGCCGCCATCGATTCCCACCTGAACGATCACGGCTATATCGTGCCAGGGTTGGGCGATGCGGGGGACCGCATGTTCGGAACCAAGTAACGCGCTCACATGCTTAATGGCGCATTAGTCATCCTCACATTTAAGGTTTTCGGGCAAGCATTTGGCAACCATGCGGCTCTTAACGTCGGTCCCGCGGGATCAGGGGGCCACAAACAAAAATGCTCGAAACACCAGACGGCGTGGCGAAGCCCACGCGGAAGTCATTGAGGTTGCATGGGCCCGATGGCGGGCGCCCGCGCCTGTTGCTGGCGGAGGATTCCGATCCGGTCCGCGTGGTGACGGCGGCCATGCTCAAGGGCATGGGATGCGATGTCGAGGCGGTGGTTCATGGCGAAGAAGCCGTGAAGTCGGCGAGCGCCAACCAGTTCGATGTGATCGTGCTCGATATTGAGATGCCGGTAATGGACGGCATCACCGCGGCGCGCTCCATCCGCAGGCTTGGCGGCGCTCGAACCCCGATCATGGCGCTTTCGGCTTTCCTGGCGGATGCCATGCAGAGTGCCAGCTGGAGCGACACGTTCGATATTGCCCTGCCGAAGCCCGCCAACCGCAACGAATTGCATGCGGCGGTGCAAGCGGCGCTGGACTGCCAGGCGAAATGATTAGCGGGTGGAAGTCGCTGTGGAGACTTGCGCAGACGCTTGCTGCTCAAGCGCTGTCAGCATGTGGAGGAACTCGTTCAATTCCGGGCTGAGGCGCGAGCTGCGGGCCTTTGCGGCGGCGGGTTGTTCTGCGCGAGCGGTGTTCATTGGAAAACTCTAGCGGGTTCAAACTAAGAAACTCCTAAACCCAAAGCCCTGAACCAAACTGGAGCGGCGCATTCATCCACCATTCATTCGAGCGCCCAGGGCTACACAAAATTGTGATGAATACCTTCGAGCCGCCGCGACTTAAGGTATATCCATCAGCAACATGAGGAGGAATCGAATGGCCGTTGGGAGAGTGTTGAAAATTGCCATGGCCGGCGCCTTGGTCATGGGGCTTGGCGCCTCATCGGCTTATGCGAGCGCCGATGACGCCATCAAGGGACGCCAAGGCTGCATGAAAGCCAGCGGTAAGATGATGGGCGAGCTCGCGGCCATGTTCAAAGGTGAGACGCCTTATGAGGCCGCGGCGATGAAAGCTTCTATTGCGGCCCGTGATGCGGCCTGCGCCGATTGGGCGAAGTGGTGGGGCGAGGACACCCAAAAGGGCGAAACACTGGAAACCTGGGCAAGGCCTGAAATCTGGTCCGACCCCGAAGGCTTCAAGGCGGCGGACGAAGCGTTCAATGGTAAACTGGTAGCCTTGAGTGGAAGCACTGACGAAGCGAGCTTCAAGGCGGCCTTCCCGGAAGTTGGCAATGGCTGCAAGGGCTGCCACGATAAATTCCGCCGCCCGAAGGAAT
>JBGTNZ010000208.1:0-4616 GCA_041742805.1 Aestuariivirga sp. | reverse complement strand
GAAACCGTGCGATCTGGGGCTCTGTAAGAGCAAAGCTTGAGGCCAAAACCGCCGCAAAAGCGTGGGCGCAGGTTGCGCTACAAAGCCGGACTTAACGACCGGCATTCTCGCGGGACTTTGCGTCCACGCAACCCTTCTTCTGAAGGTAGCCGGCATAACCGGCGCCACAAGCGGCGAAGCTATGGCTGAACAACTCCACCTTTGTCATCCCCGGACTTGTTCCGGGGACCCATGGCAACCCAATCCAGATATCTCAGTCTCGGCACAATGGGTCGCCGGAATGAATCCGGCGATGACAACTGAATTTCCTCAACTCCAACCTTTGTCATCCCCGGACTTGTTCCGGGACCCACGGCAAACCAAATTCAGATATCTCAGTCCTCGGCACAATGGGTCGCCGGAATGAATCCGGCGATGACAAAGGGGCAAGTATGTTGATTTCATTCGCACTAGCTCAGCGCGTCTCTCAGCCGGTAATACATCATCGCCGCCACCAGCATCGGAGTGCGGATTGGCCCGCCGGGAAATGTCATATGCTTGACCCGCGCCAGCAAATCAAAACGTTCAGCGACCCCTTTCACCGCTTCCGCCATCAGCTTGCCGTAGAGGCCGGCCAGCGCCACGCCCTGCCCCGAATAGCCGTGGGCATAAAACACATTCGGCGCAAGCCTTCCGCAATCGGGAATGCGGTTGGCGGTGATGGCGATATAGCCGCCCCAGGCATAATCGATCTTCACATCGCGCAGTTGCGGAAACACCGCGGTCATGCGGGGCCGCATGTAGGCGCCCAGATTGCGGGGCTCCAGTGTCGAGTAGCTGGCGCGGCCACCGAAAAGCAGCCGCGTGTCACCGGTCAGCCGGAAATAGTCCACGATGAAATTGGTGTTGGCCACAGCCTCGCCGTCGCGGATCAAGGCACGCGCCCGATTTTCGCCCAGGGGTTCCGTCGCAATGATGTAGCTCGCCACCGGCATCACCCGGCCATAGAGCTTCGGCACCGTGCGGCCGAGATAGGCATTGCCGGCGATGATCATGAATTTGGCGCTGACCGTGCCGTTCGCCGTCCGCGCCATTGGCACAGGATGAGTCTCGATTGCCTCAACCTTCGAGTGTTCATGGATGGCCGCGCCAGCGGCAACGGCTACCCGCGCCAGACCAAGGCAATATTTCAGCGGCTGAAGATGTCCAGCCCCGCCATCGCGCAATGCACCGTGATAGGCGCGGCTTTCCACTTTCTCTTGCAGTTCCGCCTTGGTCAGAACCGCCGTATCGGCATAACCAAGCTCGTCGAGCTCCTGTTTCCAGGCGTGCAGATCCTCCATCTGATGCACCTTGGGAATGACACTCAGGTAACCCCAGCGCAGATCGCAATCGATCGCATGGCGCGCGATCCGATCCTTCAACAGCGTTTTCGACTCCTCCGCCAGCGCGAAACATTTGCGCGCATCGGCCTTGCCGATTTGCGCCTCTATTTTCTCCTGGCCGGAGGAAAATCCCGTGCAGATTTGCCCGCCGTTACGCCCCGACGCGCCATAACCCACGCTGCGCGCTTCCAGCACAACCACGCGGTAGCCGGCTTCCGCCAGTTCAATGGCGGCGGAAAGGCCCGTGTATCCAGCACCCACGATGCAAACGTCCGTCTCGATATCGCCAAAAAGCGCCGGATGGTTTGGAGCGGGAGCGGTGGCGGCGGTATAATACGACGCAGAGTCAATGGATTTAGCCATAATATTAATGGTTTATCGCTCCCCCTTTGGAAAGGTCAAGGCGCCGGGCTACACTGCCTGAATAACAATCATCAGGGTATCATGTCGCAAACGCGTTTCGAGGAATGGATCGGCGAAAACAAGATCAGCGAGGTTGAATGTCTGGTCGCCGACATGTCCGGCACGGCGCGGGGAAAAATCCTGCCGCCCAAAAAATTCCTCCAGGGCAACCGTTCGCGGGGCCTTCGCATCCCCGAAGAAGTCTTCACGCTGACGATCAATGGCCGCTACACAACCGACACAAGGGCGGTGAGCGACTCCGCTATCGATATCTATATGCAGGGCGATGCCGATACGATCCGCTTCGTGCCCTGGTATACGGAGCCCACGGCGCAAGTGATTTGCGATGCCTTTCACTTGAATGGCGAGCCCGTCGAAATTTCGCCCCGCCATGTGCTGAAACGGGTGCTCAATCTCTACAGGGAGAAGGGCTGGAAGCCGATCGTGGCTCCCGAGCTGGAATTCTATCTGGTCAAGAAGAACCTCGATCCCGACTACCCACTCGATGCCGCCGTGGGCCGCTCCGGGCGCAAGGAGCCGGGCGGTCAAGCTTATGGCATCGACGCCGCCAATGATTTCGATCCCATCGTGGAAGACATCTATGATTTCTGCGAAGTCCAGGAACTCGATGTCGATACGCTGAGCCATGAAAGCGGCCCGGCCCAGCTCGAGATCAATTTCAACCATGGCGATCCGCTGGAACTGGCGGACCAGGTGTTCATCTTCAAGCGCACAGTTCGCCAGGCCGCCCTCAAGCACGATATGTATGCGACCTTCATGGCCAAGCCCCACGAGAATGAGCCAGGCTCGTCCATGCATATCCACCAGTCGGTGCTTGATCTCAAAACCGGCAAGAATGTCTTCGCCGGAAAGAACGGCGCGCATTCGAAGCTGTTCCTCGGGCATATCGGCGGCCTGCAACGCTATCTTGCCGCGGCACTTCCGCTGATGGCGCCCAACGTAAATTCATACCGCCGGCTGGTGCCCGAGTCCGATGCTCCCACCAACGTGCACTGGGCCATCGACAATCGCACCGTGAGCTTGCGCGTGCCCTCATCCGATCCCATGAATCTTCGCGTCGAGAACCGCGTGCCAGGCGCCGATGCCAATCCCTATCTCGTGTTCGCCGCTTCGCTTGCCTGCGGTTATCTCGGCATGATCGAGCGCATCAAGCCCTCCGATCCGGTTGAAGGCTCAGCCTACCGCTATGCGCACACCCTTCCCATCAGCCTCGATGACGCCCTCGACAAACTCAACTATACAAAGCCGCTAAAAACGGTGCTGGGCGATCTGTTCGTCGAAGCCTACAATGATGTAAAATTGCAGGAGATGCAGCATTACAGAAAAGTCATCAGTTCATGGGAGCGGGAATATTTATTGCTCAATGTTTAACTCCCTCGCGCGGTTGCGGCGTGGAATCACCACCGCATTGCTTCTCCTCACATTCAGCCTCGCGCCCGCTCTGGCGGCGAAAGGCGACCGGGGGCCGGATTACGCCGATGTGTCCGCCGCCGTTGCGGAGATACTAAGCGCTCCGGGCCGTCTTCCCCTGCCGCTCGAACGGATCAAGCCGGCGCTGCAAGCCCATTATATCAGGGATCGCGGCACCATCTATTGGGTTGGAACGGGCCGCATGACGCCGTTCATCCAGCGCCTGGAATTTGCCGAAGACGACGGCCTCAACCCGGCCGACTATCCCGTCGATTCCCTGATTGAAATCCGCGACGGCATCTCCGTGGAGGATCCCTATGGAGCGGCGGAGGCCGAACTTCTGTTCTCGGCTTTTTTTGTCACCTACGCGGCCGATCTCAAAATAGGCCGGGTGACGCCCCAGAAAGTCGATCCGCGCCTGTTCCGCAGCCGCAAGACCGTCGACGTGATGCGTATCCTGACCGAGCTCAAGAAGCAGCGCGATCCCGGCAAATTCCTATCGGCCTTCGAGACGCGCAATCCTCACTACACAGCGCTCAAGAAGATGCTGGCGCTCTACCGCGCCATGGCGGAGTCAGGCGGCTGGCCGGCGGTTCCCCAAGGGGCCAACATTGCTCCGGGCGATAATGACTCGCGAATTCCACAAATCCGGACGCTCCTCGCGATGGCGGGCGATTATGACGGTCCCGACTCCGCATCGACTGCTTACGACACTCCACTAGTGGCTGCCGTGAAGCGGTTCCAAGTTCGCAATGGGCTCGAGGCCAAGGGGCTGATCGGCAAGCAGACGCTCATTGCCATGAACGCTCCTCCCGAGGAACGCGCCCGGCAGATCATGCTCAACATGGAACGCTGGCGCTGGATGCCTGAGTCGCTGGGCGATTATCATTTCATGGTCAACCTGGCAGCATTCGAATTGCAGGAAGTGCGATCATCGGAAATCACCGGTCGCATGAATGTGGTGGTGGGGGCGATCGCCACGCAAACCCCGGAATTTTCCGACGAGATGGAATATGTCGAGATCAATCCGACCTGGACCGTGCCCTATTCAATCGCCACCGGCGAAATGTTGCCGAAGCTCAGGGCCGATCCTTACGCCTATGCTGCTGACTTCGACCTGTTCATGAACGGCAAGATAGCACCTTGGGGAACGGTGGACTGGTTTGCCTATGGGCGGGGCAAATTTCCCTTCACGTTCCGCCAGCGCCCAGGACCCAAGAATGCGCTGGGCAAAGTCAAGTTCATGCTGCCAAACACGCACAACATCTATCTTCACGACACGCCGTCCAAGGACAAATTCCTCTCTACGGCGCGGGCCTTCAGCCACGGCTGTATCCGCCTCTCCCGCCCCATCGATCTGCTTTACACACTGGTGGGCGGCTTCGCCCGCTGGCCGAAGACACGAATTGAGGCGGCGCT
>JBGTNZ010000207.1:0-8068 GCA_041742805.1 Aestuariivirga sp. | reverse complement strand
CGCTGGCCGAATTGTCCCTTGAGGAGGTGGCCTATATCGCAGCCCTTCCCAAGGCCCCCAATAATTATCACCCCTATAAGGAAGCCAAGCGCGCCGTCGCTTGGGTCAAATCCTATGACGGACCGATTGGCTGGGAGAACCGCGATGCGCGGATAACGGCCAACGGCGACGTTGCCTTCAGCCACGCGCTTAGCCGTGTGACGGGTAAGCTCAAGGCCGGGACACAAATCGATATGTGGTTCCGTACGACGCTCGGCTTCCGCCGGATCGGCGGCCGCTGGCAGATCGTGCACGATCACGGCTCGGTGCCGTTCAACCCGGAGAGCGGCAAGGCATCGCTTGGGCTCAAACCCTAGGAGGCTCTTCTGCCGCCTCCTGAACGCCACGGTGATTCGCCCCGCCTTGGCCACATTCCAAGCCTAGCGAAAGCTCAATCGAGGGGTGACGATGCTGCGGTTTCTGGGATGGCTTTTTACGTTGGGATTCATGCTGTTCCTCGGCACCGCCGCAGGGCTGGCCTATATAATCTATGACGTTTCCAAAGATCTGCCGGACTACAAGCAACTCACCCTCTATGAACCGCCGGTAATGACCCGTGTGCATGCCGCTGATGGTTCGCTGCTCGCCGAATATGCCGATCAGCGCCGCCTGTTCGTGCCCGCGGCACAATTGCCGAAGCGTCTCATCCAGGCGGTGATCTCGGCTGAGGATAAAACCTTCTTCACCCACGGCGGCCTCGATTGGCAGGGAATAGCATCAGCCGCGGTGCGCTACGCCCAAGTGAAATGGACCGGCCAGGGCCAGATCGTCGGGGCCTCGACCATCACCCAGCAGGTGGCCAAGATTTTCCTGCTCACCAGCGAGCGTTCGATCACCCGCAAGCTCAAGGAAGCGCTGCTGGTGCAGCGGATCGAGCAGACCTTCACCAAGGATCAGATCCTTGAGCTCTATCTCAATGAGATGTTTCTCGGCACATTCCCCAAGACCAATATCTACGGTGTCGCCGCCGCCTCATTGAATTATTTTGGCAAGCCGCTGGCCGAATTGTCCCTTGAGGAGGTGGCCTATATCGCAGCCCTTCCCAAGGCCCCCAATAATTATCACCCCTATAAGGAAGCCAAGCGCGCCGTCGAGCGGCGCAATTGGGTCTTGGGGCAGATGTTCGGGAACGGCTACATCACCGAAGCCGAAATGACGGAAGCGCGGGCGAAACCGTTGGTGGTCAATCCTCGGCCCTTCGGGGCCCAGCTTTTTGCAGCTGAATCCTTTGCCGAGGAAGTGCGCCGCGAAATCATCGACCTCTACGGGAAAGATAAGCTGGAAAAAGGCGGGCTGTCGGTTCGCACCACCTTGGACCCAAAGCTGCAAATCTTCGCCCGCCAGGCATTGGCGCGGGGCCTCATCGCCTTCGATAGGAAGCGCGGCTATCGCGGCGCCATCGCCAAGATCGACGTGAGTGGTGACTGGGGAGAGCTTATCGCGGGCCGCAAGGTTCCAGAAGATGTGGCGCCGTGGCGCTTGGGCGCCGTGCTCGAAGTGACCGAGCAGCAGGCAGTGATTGGCCTCCAACCCAAACTGCAACCGGACGGCAAACTGCCGTCCGAGCGCGAAAAGGCCACAGTGCCGCTGGACCTATTGCAATGGGCGAGGGCGTATGCCGACGGCAGTAAACTTGGCCCCGAAATCAAAGCAGCGACGGACGTGCTCGCCGTCGGCGATGTGGTCTATGTAGCGCCTACCAAAGATGCAGCACTTTGGCATCTGGTGCAGATGCCTGAGGTGGAGGGTGCTCTTGTCGCCATGGACCCCCATACCGGCCGCGTGCTTTCGCTCGTCGGCGGCTTCTCCTACGGCAAGAGCCAGTTCAACCGCGCCGTGCAGGCGCTTCGCCAGCCCGGTTCCGCCTTCAAGCCGATCGTCTATGCCGCCGCACTCGACAACGGCTATACGCCGGCGTCCGTGGTGCTCGACGCGCCGATTGAATTCAAGATGGTGAACGGGGAAACCTGGAAACCGAAAAACTACCAGGACAAGTTTTTCGGACCCTCGACACTCCGCCGCGGCATCGAGCAATCGCGCAACGTGATGACGGTGCGCCTGGCCAGCGAGCTCGGCATGGTGCGGATCGCCGATCTGGCGCAGCGCCTCGGCCTTTACGACAAGTTCCCCATGCATCTTGCCATGGCGCTGGGTGCGGGCGAGACGACGCTCCTCAAGATGACCGCCGCCTACAGCATGCTCGACAATGGTGGAAAAAAGATCGCACCCACGCTGATCGACCGCGTGCAGGACCGTTTTGGTAAAACCATCTTCCGCCATGACAAACGCGATTGCGGCGCCTGCAATACCCAAGCCTATACTCCGGACGATCCGGAACCCGAGCTTCTCGACGTGCGCGAGCAGGTAATGAATCCGTACACTGCCTTCCAGATCACTTCGATGATGGCAGGCGTGGTTGAGCGCGGCACCGGCAAGAAGCTCTTGCTCGTCGGCAAGCCCGTAGCTGGCAAGACCGGTACTTCGAATGAAGAGAAGGACGCCTGGTTCATCGGTTTCACCCCCGATCTCACCGTTGGCGTCTATGTCGGCTTCGACAATCCCAAGGCCATGGGCAAAGGCCGCACCGGCGGCGAGCTGGCAGCCCCCATCGTCGCCGATTTCATGCGCCTGGCGCTGCGCGATAAACCGGCAACGCCGTTCCGTGTGCCGCGCGCCATTGAGCTAGTGCCCATCGATGCGAAATCCGGCACGCGCGCCGTTTTCGGCCGCGAAGGCGTCATCCTCGAAGCCTTCAAGCCCGGCGATGAACCGCCGGAATCGACCACTATCATCGGCGCCGATGTTGCCTCGGTTGATGGCGCGCAAGCGGGCGAGGGGGTGGTCCTGATTCCGGGGCAAGAACCTGATGACGGGTTTGACGATGACAGCGAGTTGACGACCGGCGCCGGCGGCCTCTATTGACATGCCATGCGCGCTGAAATCGCCAGTCTCGTCGATGAAATGCAGCAGTCGGTCGGGCTGCTGAGGAGGCATCTTTGACTGGGACAGCGCGCAGAAACGCCTGGCCGAGCTGAACGCCAAGGCCGAAGACCCGGCCATATGGAGCGATCCGCAGAAGGCTCAGGACGTGATGCGCAAGCGTCAGGACCTGGATAGCCGCATCAACGCCGTCCTCCGCATCGAGCGTACTATCGCAGACAACCGCGAGCTGATCGAGCTCGGCGAGATGGAAGGCGACAAAGGCATCGTCACCGAAGCCGAGAAAGCACTGCTGGCGCTCAAGGCCGAAGTCGCCGCCAGCGAACTGGCGACGCTGCTTTCGGGCGAGGCCGACGCCAACGATTCCTATTTGCAGATCAACGCCGGCGCCGGCGGTACCGAAAGCCAGGATTGGGCGGCGATGCTGATGCGCATGTACACGCGCTGGGCGGGGCAGGCGGGCTACAAGGTAACGATCCTCGACGATCATTCCGGGGAAGAGGCGGGCATCAAATCCTGCACGCTGGAGATCAAAGGCCAGAATGCCTACGGCAAGCTAAAAACCGAGTCGGGCGTTCACCGCTTGGTCCGCATCTCACCCTACGATTCGAACGCGCGGCGTCACACCTCCTTCGCGTCCGTCTGGGCCTATCCCGTCGTCGATGACGAGATCGACATCCAGGTCAACGAGAGCGATGTGAAGGTCGACACCTACCGGGCCTCAGGCGCGGGCGGCCAGCATGTCAACACCACCGACTCGGCAGTACGTCTGACCCACATGTCCTCCGGCATCATCGTCGCCTGCCAGGCCGAACGCTCGCAGCACAAAAACCGCGCCACGGCCTGGAAGATGCTGAAGGCCCGTCTTTACGAACTGGAACTCCAAAAGAAGCAGGAGAAGATCGATGCCCTCAACGCCAAGAAAACCGACATCGGCTGGGGCCACCAAATCCGTTCCTACGTGCTGCAGCCCTATCAGCTGATCAAGGATTTGCGCACCGGCTTCACCAGCACCAACCCCACCGCCGTCCTCGACGGCGACCTCGACGATTTCATCCAGGCCTCCCTCGCCCACAAGATCAAGGGCGGCGGGGAGGCGGTTGAAGATATCGATTAACTCTCTCCATCACCGGTCTTGAGCCGGTGATCCAGTCTGGATGGCAGGGTCAAGCCCTGCCATGGAGAGATTGCGGAGTATCAGCTTGATCCCGCGCCGGAAATCCGCCACGCTTTGGCCCATGTTTGATGGCCAACAGGGGTCCGGTGGACTTAAGGGCTATTCGTGCGGCGCAAGGTATTGAAAATAACCGCCTATGGCGCAATGGCGGTCCTTCTGGCCGCACTTGTCGTTTTTGCGGCTTTTTACGTGCGCCTGTGGCAGGGCCCCGTGTCATTGAATTTTATGACAGGCACGATCCAGTCGCAGATCAACAATAATCTATCGGGAATGTCAGTCGCCATCGACGGCGCCTTGATTGAGCGCGCGGCCGGAAGCGGCGTCCCGCAGTTCCGCCTCCGCAACATCACATTGCGCGATACCGAGGGCAACATGATCGCCCGCGCGCCGAAGGCAGCGATCGGTGTTGAAGAAAGTTCGCTCTTTGCCGGCGCCATCGTGCCGAAGTCGCTGGAGCTCATCGGTCCGCGTATTTTCATCAGACGCACTTTCGCTGGCGGCGTGGAGCTTGGATTCGGCACGCCCGCCGCGCCTTCCGATGAAGCCGTGGTGATCGGTAGCGATCCACCGGGACAAGGGGTGCCCGACGGCAAGACCGGCCAGGAAGTCCAGGGCGTCACCGGCGATTCGCTCATCGCGGTTCTAGCCGGTGGCGACACCGGCGCTTCAACCTCGATGAGCTCAATTGACGACATCCGTGTGTCGGAGGCCTCGATCCAGCTCTTTGATGAGGCCAACGACGCGATCTGGAATATTCCCGACGCGAGACTGGCGTTCCGCCGCATGCCCTATGGTTTTGCCGTCGTCACCAATGCCAATGTCGCCAACGGCGATGAGGCGGGAACCTGGCACGCTGAAATTTCAGCAAGCTACCGGAGGGACAGCAAGTCGTTTTCGATCAGTGCTCGCCTGAACGATCTCGTGCCCGCCAACATTTCCGATGAAATCTTCGCGCTCTCGCAACTTGCGCGAGTCAACGTCCCGCTCTCAGGCCAGGCTGAATTCGAAATGACCCGGGAGGGCGTCATCACCAAGGCTTCCGCTGAATTCACAGCCTCCGCGGGTGAAGTGGGCCTTCCGAACTACCTTGCCAACCCGATCATCGTCGATGAGGGATCGCTCCGCGCCGACTATGACCCAGCTACCGGCGGCGTGATTATTGCCAACTCGATTATCCTGGTTGGCGGCTCGCAGGCCGAACTCACCGGCAGCGTGCTGCCGGCGCGCAACAGCGCGGGCAAGCTCACGGCACTCAACATCAATCTCAAAGCCCACAACGTGGCGATTGATGCCCAGGGCACCGTGACGTCCCCCGTGGCTGTTGACCGTATCGAGTTCGCGGGAAAGGCCGCCATCGATGAGGCCAGGCTCGACATCAACGATCTCGTCGTTATGTCGGGAGACACCGGCATCCGGCTTCGCGGCACGATATTGGGCGGCGGTGAATCTTCCGGCATCCTCCTGTCAGGCCGCATCCGCGATCTTTCCAGCACCCTGTTGACGCGGTTGTGGCCGCCGGTCATGGCGCCCAAAACTCGCGAGTGGGTGAGCCAGAACATAAAAGCGGGCCGCGTTACCAACGGCGAGTTCACCGTCAATTTGCCCGTGGATGCCTTGGCCAAAGCCCATCGCCAGCACCGGCTCCCCGCCAATTCCATGGACCTCAAATTCCAGATGGCGGACGTCACTACAGGATATTTCAAGAATTTGCCCCCGCTGCAGAAAGCCCAAGGCGAAGCTCGTCTCAAGGATAATCACTTCAGCCTGACGGTCGCCAGCGCCGCTTTGGCCTTGCCCTCCGGCAAGTCCGTCACTCTGGAACACGGCACCATGGATGCCACTGACATTCTCGCACTCCAGTCGCCCGCCGTTTTCACATTCCAGGCGGGCGCCAGCGCCCAGGCGCTTCTTGAATATCTCGACCTTCCCGATCTTGCCGTGATCAAGAACGCCAATGTCGACAGCTCCAAGTTCGGCGGCGAGGCCAAACTTGCGGTGACGATCAAGCTGCCGCTCATCAAGAATCCACCGCGCCATCTTGTGTCGATCACAGCCCAGGCGAAGCTCACCGGCGCTTCATTGCTGGGCGCGCTGCCGAAGATCGATATCACCGATGGCCAGTTCGATATCGCTATCGCCGGCGGAACAATCGATGCATCCGGCCCCGCAAAAATCAACGGCGTCGACGCGAAGATCGGCTGGCGCCGTGAAGCCGGTCCAAACGCCAGACAATCCGCGGTCATTGAAGCAACGCTGGATGACGAAGAACGCCAGAAGATCGGCGCCGACCTCCGTCAATTCCTCACTGGCGAGGTGGGTGTTAAGGCCGTAATCGACGATTTGGCGGATCCGGACGGCACAATCGGCATCACTGCAAATCTCTCCAAGGCGGCGATGCACATCGACGCGATCAACTGGGGGCGGCCGGCCACCGCGAAAACCCAGGGCCACCTCGTTTACCATGGCAAGGGCGAGAAAGGCCGAAGGATTGAGAAACTGGAAATTATCGGTCCAGGCCTCTCCATCCAGGGGGACCTCTCCCTCACCGCCACGGGCGCCTTGCGCGAAGCGAAGCTGCCCGATATCCGGCTCAGCGAAGAAAATCGTTTCGCGCTTACGATCAAGAATTCCGAGGAGGCGACCTCGATTGCCATCTCTGGCGATAGCTTCGACGCGCGGCCACTGATTCAATCCATGTTCAGTCCAAAACCGAACAACGCCGCCACGACACGCGAAAGCATAAAGACACCCTTGTTGATCTCGGCCAATATCGACCGCGTCCACGCCCACCGGGGTGAAATTTTCACCGGTGTGACTGCGCAAATCCGCGCGCGCGGTGGACGCGTGGAGGCAGCTGATATTTCGGGCACCTTGCTTTCCGGTCATCCGATTGTGCTGCACATCGTTCCCACGAACGGCGGCCGGGAGATGCGGATCGCGGGACGCGACGGTGGCGCGGCACTCCGGGCCGCCAATCTCTATTCGAAAGCCGCCGGCGGCCAGATCGATTTTTATGCCCTTCTCGCCGATGACGGCAATTCATCGGTGCGCAAAGGGCAATTGGTTCTCCGCAATTTCGTGGTGAGGAATGAAGCGGCTCTGGCCCAGCTCGATACCAGGGGGAAACCAAAAAAATCCGGCCCGCGCCGCGACGGCCTCTCCTTCACCAAGCTCACCTTGCCATTCACTACGGATGCGAAATTCGTCCGCATCGGCGAGTCGCTGGTCAAGGGCGTTGAACTTGGAGCCAGCGCCCAGGGGATCATCCGCAAAGCCGACGGCGCGATCGACATCACGGGCACGATCATCCCGGCCTACGGGCTCAACTCGGCGCTCAGCGGGATTCCGCTGTTCGGCGATATTCTCACCGGCGGCAAGGGCCAAGGCGTGATCGGGCTTACCTTTGCGTTGGGCGGGACAATCGACAAGCCGGAGTTCGAGGTCAATCCCGTCTCGGCCCTCGCTCCGGGAATTTTACGGAAGTTCTTCGAATACGGCGGCAGCAGTGCTGTCCCGGTTCCCACCGGCCGCAACACCGACGGGGGCGGCGGTTAAATCGGTTAGAGGACTCCTCCCCATTTGTCATCGCCGGATTTATTCCGGCGACCCGTTACTCGGCATCGATGCGGGTTGATGAATGGGTTGCCGGGACAAGCCCGGCAATGACAAAAAAATTACCTGGCCCGGATCAAAACATGTTTCTTCTTGCCCATGGAAAGCTTGATGGCGTCTTTTCGCCCTCGAATTCTTAAGTCGAGCACGAATCCTTCATCTGTGGTTTGAATGTCATTCACTTTTATAGCACCGCTCCGGACGAGACGGCGTGCTTCGCTGTTAGATGACGCGAAACCAGCGGCGACACAGGCTAGCAGCAGCCCCGTTCCCTGATTTAGGTCCAGCGATATCGTTGGC
>JBGTNZ010000206.1:0-4161 GCA_041742805.1 Aestuariivirga sp. | reverse complement strand
TGGCGCCCCGGCCAAACCGGCGCTATCAATCCTTGCGTCACCGGAGACGCATTTGGATCCCAATATATTTCTAGCCGTCATCGCCGCTGCCGTGATGCATGCGGGATGGAATGTCCTGGTCAAGCTGAAGCTCGATCGCTTCTTATCCTTGTTCCTGATCCAGATGCTGACGGGCATCATGGGTTTCGTCATGCTGGCCGCATTCGCCTGGCCCAGCCGGGAAAGCATGCCCTATGCGTTGATTTCGGGCTTCCTGCATCTCGGCTATAATTTATTCCTGGTGCGCAGCTATCGTACCGGCGACCTCAGCCAAGTCTATCCGATCGCGCGCGGGACAGCACCTCTCCTCACACTCGTTGTCACCTGGTTCGTGGCTCGCGAACAAATTGGCACGACTGGCGTTCTCGGCATCGGTATTCTCGTGGCGGGCATCTGGCTGGTGAGTTTCGTGGGCCGCAGGGCGGTCAAGCTTGACGGGCTCACATTGTTTTTTGCGCTCGGCACATCGGTGTTCATCGCGGCTTATACGGTGGTGGATGGGTTGGGCGGCCGCGCCTCGGGCTCGCCCTCGGGATATGCGGGGCTGGTATTTATTCTGGATGGCATCGCCATGCTGGCCTATGCGATGGTGACACGGGGGCCCGGCATATTTGCCGCAGTGGCGCCCCATTGGCGAAACGGACTGGCCGGCGCGCTGCTGTCGGGCGCCGCCTACTGGATCGTCATTTGGGCCATGTCCCACGCCCCAATCGCCGCAGTGGCCGCGCTCCGAGAGACCAGCATCCTTTTCGTCATGCTCATGTCGATGCGGTTGTTAAAGGAGCAGGTGACGGCGGGGCGGATCGCCGGAGCACTGTTGATCGTCGCCGGAGCCGGGGTAATCCGGCTGGCCTGAAACCCTGATCAGGCGTTGCCGATTAATATGCCGGTGAGGAAGACCAGGAAGCCGCCAACCGCGATCTGGAAGGCGGCTTTCAGGAAGGGCGTGTCCATATATTTATAACGGATCCAGGAGATTGCCCACAGCTCGACAAAAACCACCGCGACCGCCAATCCGGTCGCCGTGTTAAAATCGGGGATGAGATAGGGTAGCGTGTGCCCGAGACCGCCGATAGCGGTCATAATACCCGCGGCAGCGCCTCGAATAAGGGGGTGACCGCGGCCCGTGAGCTTGCCATCGTCAGAGAGACCTTCCGCAAATCCCATGGAGATGCCGGCGCCTAGCGATGCGGCGGTGCCGACCAGAAATGTCTCCCAGGTGCTGCCGGTCGCGAAGGCAGCCGCGAAGAGGGGCGCCAATGTGGAGACAGAGCCATCCATCAGGCCGACGAGACCGGGCTGAATCACCTGGAGCAGGAATAAACGGCGTTTGGCTTCGCCCTCCTCGATCTTGGCATCGGCCGTCACATGCTTGTCGCCAAGCCGCCCCGCCAGCGATTCGTGCCCCTTTTCGGCTTCCGCGAGATTGTTCAACAGCTTCTTTACCTGCGGATCGGCCGAGCGTTCCGCCGCCTGCTTGTAGAAGCGGTAATTCTCGAACTCGATCACCTCGGCGCGCCGGCGCATTTCCTCGATGTTGAGCTTGCCGATGGTCCAGGCCGGCTTGTGCTTGACGAAGCCGTGAACGTCGCTTCGCCGGATCAG
Source organism: Aestuariivirga sp. (assembly GCA_041742805.1). GTDB lineage: Bacteria > Pseudomonadota > Alphaproteobacteria > Rhizobiales > Aestuariivirgaceae > Aestuariivirga. The sequence goes on along the minus strand of JBGTNZ010000206.1, from coordinate 2,517 downwards.
TGGAATGAAATCGCCGAACTTCTTCTGATAAAGCTCCGTGAGCCAGCGGCGATGATCATGCTCTTCCTCGGCCATCTCGATGAAGACCTTCGCGGAAGCGGGATAAGTCTCCATCAAGGCGTGGCCGAAATGGGCATAGGCGCGTGCGTCATCATCCTCACTGGAAATCGCCAGCGCCAGTAGTTCTTGTTCGCTCAAGTCGGAAAAGCTCTTCAAGGAACGCCTCAATCGAAAACAACGGCAAATTAGAATGGTTCTACGGATTGTCCAGTACTTAGGTTGACGTAACCGGTCATTAAGCCCGGTTCGGCTAGGGTTCAGCCCGCGGTGGGGCCCTGGGCAAGATGATTTCCATGACGATCGGTGCCGCTGCGGGCTGGTTCGGACAGACCCTGCAAGCCGTGCGCCGCGGCATGGCCTCCCATGCCGTGCTGCATTTCTTCGCCTTGATGGTTATGACCCTTGCCCTGCTGGAGTCTATTTGGCTGGAACGCCCCATCAACTTCTACACGATCCGCCTATTCATCCCTCCCGTTGTCCTCGTTCTTGGCGCCCTCATCATGGCTGACCTCGCAGTGCAACTGGTGCGCCTCGGACGTAGCGGCCACACCGGCAGCATCACATTGCAACTCGTACACCATTTCGTTAGCCGACAATTGGCCCCTCAACGCATCGCCAATGCCATTCATGCTGTTGTCTCCTTCGTTATTTTCATGACTGGCACCATCTACATGCGCGAGGCCATTCCCTTCGCCAATCCTTACAACTGGGATCAGGTTTTTTCCGAATGGGACCGGGTTATTCATTTCGGCGCATACCCGCATGAGTGGTTGGCGCCGCTGTTGAACTGGCCGATTGTTTCGCAAGCTCTCGGCCACACTTACAACATCTGGTTTTTCGTCATGTTCGCGATGTGGTTCTGGCAGGGTTTCCGCAAGGAACAAACACCGCTTCGGCTTCAGTTTTTGCTGGCCTTCGGCCTTACTTACTTTATCGGCTGCAATTTGCTCGGCACGCTTCTATCTTCGGTCGGCCCCAGTTTTTACGGCAGGCTTCTCGGCACTCCGGACCCCTATACGCCGCTGATGGACTATCTGCGTAGCGTCAGCGGAACGTCTGTTTTGGGTACGATCAACACGCAGAACCTTCTCTGGCAATTCTATATGACCGGCGAGGGCGCGGCCCGCGGCATTACCGCGATGCCTTCGATGCACGTCGCCACATCGGTTATCTTCGCGCTCCTTGGACAGGCCTCAGGCAAGCGTTGGCTGGGATGGATTCTTACAAGTTTCGCTGTTTTGATCATGATCGGATCGGTACAGCTTGGCTGGCATTACGCGATCGACGGCTACTTCGGAATAGCCGTGGCCCTGTTTAGCTGGTGGCTCGCCAGAAAGATCGTGGAATGGACCGGCGCCACTCCGGTGCTGTCTAATTCTCATCCATCTTGAGGGCGGAAATGAAGGCTTCCTGCGGGATGTCCACCTTGCCGAATTGCCGCATCTTCTTCTTGCCTTCCTTCTGCTTGTCCAGAAGCTTGCGTTTGCGGGTGATATCGCCGCCATAGCACTTGGCGGTCACATCCTTACGCAGTGCTGAGAGGGTTTCGCGGGCCACGATCTTGCCGCCGATGGCCGCCTGGATGGGAATCTGGAACATATGGCGCGGGATCAGGTCTTTCAGCTTCTCGCACATGACGCGGCCACGCTGCTCCGCGCGCGCCCGGTGCACGATCATGGCCAGCGCATCGACGGGCTCCATATTGACGAGAATGGCAAGGCGAACGAGATCGCCCTCCTCGTAGCCCACCATCTTGTAATCGAAACTGGCATAGCCCCGGCTCACCGATTTCAAGCGGTCGTAGAAATCGAACACCACCTCGTTGAGCGGCAAGTCATAAACCACAAGAGCGCGCGAGCCCGCGTACGTCAGCTGCTTCTGGCGGCCGCGCCGGTCTTCGCACAGTTTAAGGATCGAACCCAGATATTCGTCGGGCACCAGGATGGTCGCTTCGATCCACGGCTCCTCGATGGAGGCAATCAGCGTCTGGTCGGGGAGGTCGACCGGATTGTGCAATTCGAACTGGCGGCCATCGCGAAGGTTTATCTTGTAAATCACAGACGGCGCGGTGGTGATGATATCGACGTTGAACTCGCGTTCGATCCGTTCACGGATGATTTCGAGGTGCAAGAGACCAAGAAAGCCGCAGCGGAAGCCGAATCCGAGCGCGGCGGACGTTTCCATGTCGTAGGTGAAGCTCGCGTCATTGAGGCGGAGCTTGCCGATGGCCTCGCGCAAATCCTCGAAGCGAGCCGCATCGACGGGAAAGAAGCCGGCGAACACCACGGATTGAGCGGGGCGGAAACCGGGCAGCGGCGTTACCAGGGGCGCCTTGTCCTCGACGATGGTATCGCCGACGCGGGTGTCCGCGACCTGCTTGATCGATGCCGTGAAGAAGCCGATCTCGCCGGGACCCAGAGCGTCCACCATCTCCCGCCGCGGCCGCGACACACCGAC
>JBGTNZ010000205.1:0-6945 GCA_041742805.1 Aestuariivirga sp. | reverse complement strand
GAATGTTCTCGCCCGGCTTAGGGCGAGGACAAAAGTTTGAATACATCCTCCGCATCCTTCTCTGGAACGGGCACGGGGAACCGCACGGCGCCGATCACGCCGTCGCGGGCGATGAGCGTCAGGCGTTTTAAATAATCGACGCCGCCGGTAGCGAGCATTGGCAAGCCAAGTGCCGCCGAGAATTTGCGCTCGTCATCGGACAGCAGCGGAAAAGCCAGCCTGTTGCGCGTGGCGAAATCCTGCTGCCATTCGGCATTCTGAAAGCTCAATCCGAACAGGTTCACGCTGACATCGCGAAACCCGGCGTAAGCTGCTGAATAAGCTAAAGCTTGTGGAGTCGAGCCATGAGCTCCCGCGATTGTATCCCAGTCAGGCGGATCGGGATGGCCGGGCCTGCCGGTCCACGGATAACAGAAGATCACGGCGCGGCCTGGAATGCGGGCCGGCGTTTCGAAACCGCCGCCCGTGGACGCCAGCGCCACATTCGGCAGCTTGCGGCCCACCAGATGCTGCACGGCGTCAACCCTTCTCGCGCATGATGCGGGCACGTTCGCGGTCCCAGGACCTTGTCTTGATCGCCTCGCGCTTGTCGTGCAGCTTCTTGCCGCGTGCCAAAGCGATGTCGACCTTGCAGCGGCCGCGCGGATTGAAAAACATTTTCAGCGGCACCACTGTCAAACCCTCGCGCAAGACGCCGTTCGACAGCTTGTCGATCTCCTTTTTGTGGAGCAGGAGTTTGCGCGGCCGTTTCGGCTCGTGGTTGAAGCGGTTGGCTTCGCGGTAAATCGGGATGTTGGAGTTGATCAGGAAGAGTTCCCCGCCCTTCATCGCGGCGTAGGACTCGGCCAGATTGCTGCGGCCTTCGCGGAGCGATTTCACTTCCGAGCCTTGCAGCGCGATTCCGGCCTCGAAGGTTTGCATGATTTCGTAATCGAATCGGGCGCGGCGGTTGTCGGCGACCACCTTGATGCCATCCTGCTTGCGCGACGCCTTGGCGCCGCCGCTCTTTGCCGACATTTCAGTTCAGCAATCCGGCGTGCACCATCGCATCGCGCACCACTTTCTTGGTGGATTCGGAAACCGGCACCAACGGCAGCCTCGCGTGCGCCTCGCACAGGCCCAAGAGGCTCGCGGCATATTTCACGGGGCCCGGGCTCGTTTCCACGAACATGGCGTGGTGCAGCGGCATGAGACGATCCTGCAGCTTCAAAGCCTTGGCATAATCGCCCGCCAGCGTTGCTTCCTGGAATTCGGCGCACAGCCTCGGCGCCACATTGGCGGTGACTGAAATGAAACCGGTGCCGCCATGGGCGTTGAACCCCAGCGCAGTTGCATCCTCGCCCGAGAACTGGATGAATTTCTCGCCTGACATGAGGCGCTGGCGCGACGGCCTCGCCAGATCGCAGGAGGCATCCTTGGTGCCGACGATGTTGGGGCAATCAGCGGCGAGGCGGGCAAGGGTTTCAACCGAAATGCTGGCGACGGTGCGGCCCGGCACATTATAGACGAAGATCGGAATGTCGACGGCGTCGGCGATCGCCTTGAAATGGGCGTAGATGCCCTCCTGCGTCGGCTTGTTGTAATAGGGAACGACGATGAGGGCGGCATCGGCACCCGCTGCCTTGGCATGCTCCGTATAGTCGATGGCTTCGGCTGTCGCGTTCGATCCTGTCCCGGCGATAACCGGCACCCGGCCCTTGGCCTCGGCCACGCACACCTCGACGACATGCTTGTGCTCCGCCTGCGTCAGCGTCGGGCTTTCGCCTGTCGTTCCCACCGGCACAAGCCCGTGGCTACCCTCGGCGATTTGCCAGTTGACCAGGTTCCGGAACGCTTTTTCGTCGATTCCCCCGTTCTTCATGGGCGTGATCAGGGCGGGATTCGAACCACGAAAGGTCACAGGCGTCGTCTCCGGTAATGACTTCGAAACCATCGGGCGCATAGTTTCAAGCGGGGCACAATAGACGCTCGGTTCCAGACCGGCAAGGACGTTGGGTTGACGTGCTGGGCTTTTAGGCCGAAAAGACGGTGGGAATGCATGGGGAATCAATGGTCAAGCCGATATTGATCCGTCTACTGCTGTGGCTGCTGGTGAGCGCGGGCGCGCTGACGGCTGTTCACGCCGTGGCCGGAACCAAGGCGCCGCCGCTCGCGGTTCAAGCCGCCAAACTGGCGCTCGCCGGCAATTTCATCGATGCTGGCGCTGCTGCCAGGCGCTCCAAGGATGAAGCCGCCATCAAGCTGGTTGAACTCCTCTACCTCCGCGATCATGGCAAGAGCGCCAGCTATGCCCGCATCATGGAATTTCTCAATGCCGCTCCCCAATGGCCGCTGGCGGAAACCCTGAACAAGCGCGCCGAGCGGGCGCTCTACATCAACAGGGAACCGGCCGACCTTATTCTGGCCCACTTCGCCAAACGCCAGCCGGTAACGCCTGAAGGCGCACTGGCGCTGGCGCGGGCAAAGCTTGCCAGCGGCGACAGGACGGGTGCTGAGAAACTCGTCTCCTCGGTGTGGAGCAATGCCGGACTCGATCCGGAACTTGAAAAACCCGTCGCCGCCGAATTCAAAAGCTTTCTCAGTGCCGAAGATCACCAGCGCCGCATGTGGCGCTTGATCTATGCGCACGAGACCAATGCCGCCATTCGCATGTCGAAGCGGCTTTCCGGGGGTTATCAAAGCGCCGCGAAAACGGCCCAGGCGCTGCTCCGCCAGGTTGGCGGCGCCGACAAGCAGTATGCCAAACTGCCCGCCGCCATGCGCGAACAGGCGGGCATGAAATATGCACTGGTGGTGTTTCACCGCAAGCGCCAAGGCTACAGCAAGGCGAGGGCCATCCTCACAGGCATTCCCGCCGGCACCGGCGATGGGGCGGCCTGGTGGGTCGAGCGGCGCATCGTGGCGCGCCATTCGATCGGCGTGAAGCGCAAGGATAGTTTCAAGGCCGCCTACCAGATTGCGCGCGCGCACGGCCTCACCTCGGGCGAAGCAGCCCTTGAGGGTGAGTTCCTTGCAGGCTGGATCGCGCTCCGCCATCTCAAGCAGCCCAGCAAGGCGCTTGGCCATTTCGAGACGCTGGCTTCCCTTGCCCGCTCGGAAACCGAAAAAGCCCGCGGCAAATATTGGATGGGGCGGACGCTTTCAGCGCTTGACCGCGACGGGGAGGCGAAAGCCGCCTATCGCGACGCCGCCCAGTATTCCACGGTCTATTATGGCCAGCTGGCGCGGGAAAAAATCGGCCTGGGCAAGGTTCCCGAAAAGATTGCCAGCGGCAAGGCGTCGGCCGAAGCCATGGCGAAAGTCAGCAAAGACGAAGTGGTGCGAGCCTTCAAGATGGTAGCGGCCGCCGGCAAGACCGGCGATCTGCACATGTTCCTGTGGGCCTTCGCCAACCGTTTCGATACCTCGGATGAAATGAACGCGGTTGCCGATCTCGTGTGGACGGAAGGCGGCGCCACCATGGCGGTCAAGCTCGCCAAGGCGGCGGCGCCCCGAAATATCGACATCGATAGCTGGAGCTATCCCGTCAATGCGTTGCCCGGCTGGAAACAGGTGGGCCGGCCCGTGGAGAAGGCGCTTGTGTATGGCCTGTCGCGGCAGGAAAGCGAGTTCAATCCAACCGTCGGCAGCATCGCGGGCGCCCAAGGCTTGATGCAGATTATGCCGGGTACGGCGGTACTCATCGCCAAGCGTCACAGGCTATCCTACAAAAAGGGCAGTCTCACCTCCGACCCTTCCTATAACGTCAAACTAGGTGCTGCCCATCTGGGCGACCTGATCGCGGATTTCCGCGGCTCCTATGTTCTTACATTGGTGGCCTATAACGCAGGCCCCCGGCGGTCCCATGAATGGATCGCGGAATATGGCGATCTCCGTCAGGGCGTCGATCCCATCGACTGGGTCGAATCAATTCCCTTCCAGGAAACCCGTCAATATGTGCAGAAGGTGCTGCAGAACGTCCAGATGTACCGTTCGCGCCTGGCGCCCGAGACCGTCCGTCCCATGACCGCCGATCTGGCGCGGGGCTCCGCCAAGAAGATCGAAGTCGCCGATAACGCACCGGTGGTGCAACCCGCCTCCTGCGACGGCAGCACGATCGCCGACCTCATCTCCGCCTGCCAGTAAACCAGTGCATCTCATCATCGCGGCGAACGCCGGGATCCATTTCTCCGCCTGGGGTTCGCCCGAAACGCTAGTTCAACGGTGGATCCCGGCTTTCGCCGGGATGACGGATTTTTTTATGCAAACCCCTTAAACCCGCTCCTATTAGGCAGCCTGCAAACCACGCGCCCAGCGTCCAGCCGGCGAGTTCGGCCACGAAATACGTCATGTCCGGCCGCCCTTAGCCGTCGCCCAGCCGGTCCAAATGCCGAGTCCCAGGGCTGCCAGCAGCCACACCCAGCTCGTCTGGACCACATTATCCCCCGAATCTCCCTTGAGCGCCAAGGCCGCCAGCAGGGGCAGCAGCGCAATGGGCGCATGCAATATCCATTTGGTTGGCCTCAACGTCATTCTGCCCGCCCTCAATCCTTGCCTCTGTCGCAGTGTGCTAGCATGCCCGATCTACCTTTAACGCTTTGATTCCGAAAGCTGAATAGAAGGTAAAAACAAAGTGGGAAAAACTGTGGCAATTGAGTTACATGCGGCGAAATTCTGTTAACGGCCCTTCCTATTGCGTTGACCCCGGCCTGCTTTAGGGCGACAAAGTGTGTGTGTGCGAACGACTCGTGCATTGCCTTCCAGCACCGTTTGCAGGGGATGGGGGGGCTCAACTCCAGGGATTTGGGAGAACAAAAATGAAGATGATGAAACTGGGGCTCCTCGGCGGTGCAGCGCTCGCTGTCATGGCCGTTGGCGCACAGGCCGACGATCTCAGCACCCTCAAGGCGGAGATTGAAGCCCTGAACGCCCGCGTAGCCCAGCTTGAGACCTCGCCGGCGATGCCGACCGGTTACTCATTACTGACATACAGCAAAGGCGATGCTCATATCGTTCCGGGCAACCCGGGCGAAAATGACAAGGGCTTTAATGGCCGGGCCAATATAATTGGCATCATGCCCGCGGCTGACGCACCGCCTTCAACGACGATCGAGTGGTCGGGTTATGTCCGCGTCGCCATCGCCTATACGGACTATACCTACACTTACGATGACGACGACAAGAGAACCTATTTTGCGCCCCGCGCCCATCTCCGGGTTGTCGGCAAGACCGACACAGCAGTCGGCGAGGTCGGCGTCCGCATTCAGCTTCGCTCGGTTGGGTTCAGCTCAAGCGGCGTGAACAGCGATGAAGTTTTCTTTGCTCACGAATATTGGGGCTGGTGGGCAATGACCCCGGAGCTCACGTTTGGCGCCGGTTACTCCGCTTCGCTGGGCGATGTCGGCTATGGCGTGGACGGTTCGTGCAACTGCTACTGGGCCACCGATCAGTTCAGCGCCAATCGCCGCTCGAGCGGCACGCCAAGCTATGCACTCAATCCGGGGGATACCTATCAGGCTCGCCTGAGTTGGGCAAGTGGACCCCTTAGCGCGGCCATCGCATTGGAAGATAGCTCCAACGGCGACTCCGAGACGTTTCGCGGCAACTCATTTGGCGACGGTGGTGACTTTGCCGTTGCCGGTGAAATCAAATTCACCGGTGATGCCATCAGTGGCGAGGTTGCGGGCATCGTCTGGGAAAACTCTGATACCGCCGCCACTCACGGGGATGGCTACCAGGTCGGCGCGGGTATCGGTTTTGGTCTCGGCACCATCGCCAATCTGTCTGTCGCCGCCGGTGTCGGCGAGCATTCCTATATGGGCGACTACTGGACCGTATCCGGCATCATCAACTTCAACCTGACGGAGATGATTCATGCTGAAATTGGCGCGGCTTATACTGATTACGATGACCTCGGCAATCTCTCTTCCGTGCTAGGCGGTATTTACTATGAAGCGGCTCCCCAGCTTACTTTCGGCTTAGAAGCCGAGATGGCGGATGTGCCTGCCTATGCCAACGCCCTATCCAGTGGCGGAGGTGACGACAATTTCTTTGGCGCCGCCTTTGTATCGGTGTTCCGCTTCTAAATCGAAACACCAGTCCTTGGAATGGCCCGTGGAAACACGGGCCATTTCTTTTTTGACAGGTCCCGGTTCCCGAATCTTCCAGCCTTGCTGTCGCCGCGTTTTGTAATTAGGTGTTTGGAAAAGATGCGCCCTCCCATGAAATTTTCCGGCCTTTCATTCCTGGCTTTCGCCATTATCACGCTTACGGGCTGCAGCCAGACCGAGGTTGGCCTGGAAAGCCGCAATATTCTTGTCGAGCAGAATGCGGTTCCAGCTGCGGCAGGCGCCGGAGCGCAGGGTATTGCCGATCTGGTGGGGGCTTCCGGTCCTACTTACGTTACTCTCACGGTGTCGGCCCCCGATAGCCAGGGTGGTGTGCGCAAAGCCGACCAGCGCCCGAACGCCATCACCTCGGGCAGCGGCTTCCTCGTTGATAAGACGGGCTACGTGTTGACGGCCGCCCACGTGGCCATGTCCAATGGTTTTTCGGTTTCCGCGCGGGCTGCCAATGGCCGTGTCTATGGCGGTGTCGTGGTCGACGTACTTCCCGCCAGCGACGTGGCATTGATCAAGCTGCGCGGCTATTCAGGCCGGAGTGTCTCGCCGGCCGCGAACAATTGCCTGGCACGCGGCGCCACCGTGTTTTCGCTGGGCAAGCCCCATGCCCAGGGCGATACGGCGCGCATCGGCCAGCTCGAAGACATGCATTTCGGCCGCGCCGTGCAATATGGCAAGTTCGGTTATCCCGATGCGATGGTGTTGCGCATGAACACCCAAAGGGGAGAATCGGGGGGGCCTCTCTTCGATAGCTCGGGGCGCCTGGTGGGCATGGTGGTCAGCACACTCACGGATGGCAGCGGCCGCCCGCTCAATCTGGCCCATGCCGTGCCCGCCACGAACC
>JBGTNZ010000204.1:0-2713 GCA_041742805.1 Aestuariivirga sp. | reverse complement strand
GATGGCACCTCCATTCGCCGCCGCCGCTATTGCCCCGATTGCTCAGGCCGCTTCACCACTTTCGAGAGGGTGCAGCTCCGCGAACTGATGGTCGCCAAGCGCTCAGGGCGCAAGGTTCCCTTCGACCGCGATAAACTCATGCGCTCCATTCAGGTAGCATTGCGCAAACGCCCGGTGGACCCCGAGCGGGTCGAGCGTATGGTGTCCGGCATCGTGCGGCGGCTTGAAAGCCTGGGCGAAAGCGAGATCAAATCCGAAACCGTGGGCAAGCTCGTCATGGAAGCCCTCAAGATGCTCGACGACGTAGCCTATGTGCGCTTTGCCTCCGTTTACCGGAATTTCCGCGAGGCCAAGGATTTCGAGGAGCTTCTGGGCGAACTCACCGGTGAGGAGAACGAGGCCGAGGGCCAAAGCGATTGAGCGACGCCCGCTGGATGGATTATGCGCTGCGCCTTGGGCGGAGAGCGCTGGGCAACACAGCTGAAAATCCCCCAGTCGGCTGTGTGATTGTCAAGGAGGACCGGCTGCTCGGCGTGGGCTGGACGCAGCCCGGCGGCAGGCCACATGCGGAAACCGAAGCCCTCGCAATGGCGGGCGAAGGGGTGCGCGGTGCCACAGCCTATGTGACATTGGAGCCGTGCGCCCACCATGGGCGGACGGGTCCTTGCGCAGAGGCTCTGGTCCACGCCGGCGTTGCGCGGGTGGTGACGGCTATCGAAGATCCCGATCCCCGGGTTTCAGGGGGCGGTCACGCCATATTACGCAAGGAGGGGGTCACGGTCACTGCGGGAGTCCAAGCCGGTGAGGCGCCCCGCGATCTTAGGGGCTTCCTCACTCGGATCACCAAGAAGCGGCCACAAGTGATTCTAAAACTTGGAATTTCCGCCGATGGCAACATCGCCGCAGCAGCGGGCCAACGCACCGATATCACCGGCCCTGAGGTCCGCGCCCGGGTGCATCTCCTCCGCGCCCAGTGCGATGCTATCCTTGTCGGCATGGATACGGTGCTCACAGACGATCCGGAGTTGACCTGCCGTCTGCCGGGCCTGGAGCAACGCTCGCCGAAGCCCTTCGTGCTGAGCGGAACCCGCGATCTTCCGCTGGGTTCGAAGCTCGCCGCGCGGGGAGCTGTCGTACTGCGGGGCACGATCCAGGAAGCGTTAGGGCAATTGGGCAAGAACGGCATCAACCGCTTGCTCGTCGAGGGGGGAGCGAAAATCGCGCGATCTTTTCTTGAAGCTGGACTGGTCGATGAGTTTCAATTGTTCCGCGCCCCGCGCGAGATCGGCCCGCAAGGTATCGCTGCACTGGCAGGCCTCTCATTGGAAACCGCTTTTTCCGCCTTCACCCTGATTGAACAGGAAATGCTTGGGGCGGATCGGCTGACGGTTTATGAGCTTTCCCATTAGCCGTCATCCCGGCGAAAGCCGGGATACACGGAAAATCCAAGCTCGGATTAAAGACAGATGTTCACCGGGATCGTGACGGATATTGGCGAGATCACGCGCGCTGAGAAGCGCGGCGATGCGCGTTTCGATATCCGCACGGGTTTCGACACGACAACGATCAGCCTCGGCGCCTCGGTTTGCTGTTCCGGTTGCTGCCTGACGGTGGTGGGCACGAAGGCCGACAGCTTCAGCGTTGATGTCTCGGCGGAGTCCTTATCGCGGACGACATTGGGCCACTGGACAGCGGGCACGCAAATTAACCTCGAACGCGCGCTGAGGATGGGCGATGAACTGGGGGGCCACATGGTCTCGGGCCATGTCGACGGCGTCGGGCAAATCATATCGCTCCAGACCGATGGCGGTTCGACACGTTTTAAGATTCGCGTGCCGGGCGATCTCGCAAGATTTATTGCCGAAAAAGGTTCGGTGACGCTCGATGGCGTAGCGCTCACGGTGAATGAAGTTGATGGACTGGAGTTCGGCGTCAATATCATTCCACACACCCAAGCCGTCACCACATGGGGCCATGCGCGCGAGGGCGATGCCGTGAACGTTGAAATCGATATGCTGGCGCGTTATGTGGCCCGCCTTGCCGAATTCGAAAAATCATGAAAGCCGAAAACAAAATTTCCACAATGAAAGTGAAGGCGCGTCTTCTCATTATCGAAGCGCGCTTCTACGCGGAGCTTGGCGATGAGCTTGCCGCAGGCGCCATCGCGGCCATCGAGCGGGCAGGGGCCACGTGGGAACGCATGGCTGTGCCAGGTGCGCTTGAAATTCCCGGCGCGATTGCCATGGCATCGAAGCGCTACGATGGTTTTGTGGCGCTGGGCTGCGTGTTGCGCGGCGAAACCACCCATTATGAGATTGTCTCGAATTAAAGCGCCCGTGGCCTCATGGACCTCACGATGAAAGGCCTTTGCATCGGCAATGGCATTTTGACTTGCGAGAACGAAGCGCAGGCCTGGGAACGCGCCAAGATCACGGGTATGGACAAGGGCGGTGCCGCCGCCGATGCAGCGCTCGCCATGATCCGCTTCTCCCGCGCCATGAAAAAGGCTCGCGCCAAGTGAGCGAGAAACGCAGGCCCAAGCCGGTTGAACGCGCCGCTGCGAGATTGGGCGCCGTGCAGGCGCTCTATCAAATGGATATTGCCGGAAGCGACCTGGGGGAGACGCTGGCGCAATTCAGCACACGCGCTGCCGGCGAAAATTTCGAAGGCGGCGAATGTGGCGAGGCCGACTACAAGTTTCTCAAGGAAGTCG
>JBGTNZ010000203.1:0-8524 GCA_041742805.1 Aestuariivirga sp. | reverse complement strand
GCGATCGCGGCCATCGCCGTCTTTGGCAATAAACTGGGGATGGGGCTTGGAGCAAGGGACGGCCGCTGGCTTGATTGGGCGGCGTTCGGCCTGCGCCTCGGCGGCGGCGTGGCGATTGCGGGCCTCGGATTGATCCTGTTCCTGGGGTCCCTCGGCGCAACCAACGCAATGATGTAGACCTAGGCCGCAAACCGCACGGCATGGACCGGCGGCAATGTGTGGCTGACATTTTGCCACGAGTCGCCTTGATCCTCGCTCACCCAAACCCCGCCCGTGGTCGAGCCGAAGGCCAGGCGGTCGCCACTCTCGTCGATCGCCAGCGCATGACGGAACACCAGATCATAGGCATGTTCCTGCGGCAGGCCATTGCGCAACACATCGAAACTTTTGCCGCCGTCGCGCGTGCGTGTCACCACCAGCTTGCCGTCGACGGGAATGCGTTTTTCATCCTTGATCCCCGGCACGAACCATGCCGTGTCCGGGTCGCGCGGATGCACGGCCACGCCGAAACCGAATGACGATGGCGGAACATTGGTGATCTCCTGCCAGCTTTCGGAGGCATCGCGCGAAATAAAAATACCGGCATGATGCTGTACCCACAGGCGGTCGGGCGCTGCCCGGCATTGCACCAGCATGTGCGGGTCCTGGTTTCCCGGATCGTCCGCCTGGCCGTCCGGCATATGATCGTAATGCATGCCTTGCGCCTTGCAAGCCCAGGTCTCGCCGCCATCATGAGTAACCCACACGCCGCCGCACGAAACACCGACCCGCACGGTCTTGGAGGAGCGCGGATCAACGCAGATCGAATGAATGCCCGGCAGATCAGCGCCCCCCCCATCCATTTGTTGCGACCCGGATTGTCCCACAGCGGACGATTCAACTCCCAGCTCGAACCTTTATCGCGCGACCAGAACAGGCCACCCGGCAATGTTCCGCACCACAGCTGGCCGGGCTCGTCGGGCCCACCCGGCTCCAAGGCCCAGATCAACTGCGTGCTCCAATTGACGGGCTTTCCCCAGCCGTCCAGATCGACAAGTCCTTCGGGCTTTTCCGGATAGGCCGGGGCCGCGCACTCTTCCCAGGTGCTGTCTGGAGCTTTCCGATGAAGCTTGACGCCAAAATGCCCGTGATTGAGTGCTGCATAGGACATCCCGTCCCGCGGATCGCGAAGCGCCAGCGTCACATTGTCGGCCAAAAAATCGGCCCCGCGAACCGCCCAGCCCTTAGCCTCGCGTCCAAGGGTGAAAAGCCCCTTGCGGGTTGAAACGAGAATCTCATCGGACATTATCTACTCTCCTCGACTCTATCCGCCCGACAGGGCCTGCAACACATAGATTTCGCTCGTTGCCGTTACCGGATCGCTGAGGCGCGAACGGTCCCGGAGACCATGGCCATCGACCAGAACCGTCATATGCTTGCGCAGTGCCGATTGATCGTCGAGGACATAGCCCCGCGCCCGCGTGTTGACAGCAAAGACATTGTCCAAAACTTCACGCACCGTCGTTCCTGTGGCCTCAACCGCTGCGCAATCCACATGGCGCCTCAAATTCGTCGTGAAGAAAACTTTTGCCATGAACGCAACATGCCACAGGGCAAGGTTCCCGACAATTCCGCTAGTGTCGCCCCATGAAGCGATGTGATCCTTAAGCCTTCAGCAAGCGACTAACTCAAAGGTCGCCCACCACGCATTTCTTCGCCAGGGTTTTGTATTGTTTTTCGCTGAAGGCGATCGGATTGCTGCCCGCGGTTGGATCCTTGATCGCCATGGCCGCCACCTCTCCGAGGCGCTTGGTATCAATGCCGATATCGGAGAGCTTGTGCGGAATGCCGATTTCCTTGCGGAGCGCAAGTACCCACTTAAGGAAACCCTCGAAGCCGCCCTTGATGCCGAGATAGGCGGCAGCCCGCTCCACATCTTTCTCGATCTTGCGGCGATTGGCCTTCACGACATAGGGCATGACAATGCCGTTCAACAGGCCGTGGTGCGCGTCATAGAGCCCGCCGAAGGGATGGGAAAGGGCATGAATGGCGCCGAGTCCCCGCTGGAAGGCGGTCGCCCCCATGGCGGAAGCCACCAGCATGTTGCCCCGTGCATCGAGGTCAGCGCCCTTTTTCACGGCCTTGGCAAGATTGTTTTTTATCAACCGCATCCCCTCGATCCCAATGCCCGCCGACAGCGGATGATAGAACGGCGCGCAATAAGCTTCGAGACAATGGGCCAACGCATCCATGCCCGTCGCTGCCGTAAGTTTTGGCGGCAATCCTACCGTCAGTTCCGGGTCCAGAATCGCCACCTTCGGCATGATCGCCGGATGGAAGATGATCTTCTTCTCGTGAGTAACCGGGTGGGTCACGACACCGGCTCGGCCGACCTCGGAGCCAGTGCCCGCGGTCGTCGGCACCGCGATAATGGGTGAAATCTTCGAGGCATCGGCCCTTGTCCACCAGTCGCCGACGTCCTCAAGTTCGAACACCGAAAGATTTTGGCTTTGACCGTGCATCAGCGCCACCATCTTGCCGACGTCGAGCCCAGAGCCCCCGCCAAACGCGATGACGCCATCGTGCCGGCCCGCGCGGAAGGCTTTCACACCTGCGATGACGTTGGCCTCGGCTGGATTGGGCCGCACATCCGAAAATAATGCGATGGCGAGGCCCGCCCGCTTCACATCCTCGATGATATCCTTCACCATCGGCATGGCTGCGAGGCCGGGATCCGTCACGAACAGCGGCCTTTCAATGCCATTGGCCTTGCACAGCTCAGCCAACTCCTTGATGCGCCCAATGCCATATTTCAGTGCGGTTGGATAACTGAAATTCCGGTTCGGAATGGTCATCTCGCCTCCTCTAATATTGCTCGAATCCGCGTTTCAGATCGAGATCGACGATGCGCCGGTCATACTCGAATTGCTCCCATTCCGCAGTATGAACATAATGATCGATGACATCGTCTCCAAAAGCCCCCCGCAGGAAGCTGGATTTATTGAGACGCTCGGTGGCGTCACGCAAGGTCTTGGGGATTTCGCGAAGCTTCTTCGAGGTGTCATAAGCATCGCCCGAAAACACGGGCTCAAGCTTCATCTTCTTTTCGATGCCATCGAGGCCCGCCGCCAGTAATGCTGCAAAGGCCAGGTAGGGATTGAGGTCAGCGCCGCCGACACGGCATTCGACGCGGATCGCCTTGCTGTCTGCACCGCACAGGCGGAAACCTGCGGTACGATTGTCGAAGCTCCAGATCGACCGCGTCGGCGCGAAGGTTCCCGCCATGAAACGCTTGTAGGAGTTGATATAGGGCGCCAGGAAATAGGTGATCTCCCCCGAGTGTTCGAGTTGCCCTGCGAGATACTGCTGCATCAGCGCCGACATCCCGTGTTCGCCGCTCTTGTCTTGAAACAGCGATGTCTTGCCGTCGGCGCTCCACAGCGATTGATGCACATGCGAGGAATTGCCCGCCATGCCATAATCCCACTTGGCCATGAAGGTTATCGCCTTGCCGAGGCCGTACACAATCTCCTTGCAGCCGTTCTTGATGATCGCGTGCCGGTCGGCCATCTCCAGGGCTTCGGCGTATTTAACATTGATTTCTTCTTGCCCCGGCCCCCATTCGCCCTTGGAATTCTCCACCGGAATCCCAGCGCCCGCCAAGCCGTTGCGTATGGCCCGCATCACGCCTTCTTCCTTCGTGGTTTGCAGGATGTGGTAATCTTCGATGTAGTAACCGGACGTTTTGAGCCTGCGATAGCCTTTCTGGTTTGCGCTCTCATAGCTCTCGTCGAACAGGAAGAACTCGAGCTCCGAAGCCATGAACGCTTTCATCTTCATGGCTTCCAGCCGCTTCAGCTGTTTCTTCAATATGGCGCGCGGACTATGCGGCACATCTTCATGGGTGTGATGATCGAGAACATCGCAGATTACCAGCGCCGTCCCCGCTAGCCATGGCGTGCGCCTGAGCGTTGCCATGTCGGGCTTGATGACAAAATCGCCATAGCCTTTTTCCCAACTCGTCGCCTTGTATCCCGGCACCGGCTCCATGGCGATATCGACGCCCAGCAGATAGTTGCATCCGTGCGTTTCCTGGTAACCGCCATCGACGAAGAATTCCGCGTGAAATCGCTTGCCGATGAGACGGCCCTGCATGTCCACCATCGCGGCCACGACGGTGTCGATGGTTCCGGCGGCGACTTCTTTCTTGAGCTGCTCGAGTGTGAGCATTCCGGTGGACATGCTTATCTCCCTGATAATGTCGTGGCGGCCTGAATGAGGGGCACGGAAAGCCGTTGCGCCCATTCCTGCTGGCCGCGCTCGCTGGAAATGAAGTCATTGCGGATCTCGATCATGGCATACTTCAGCCCGCGGGGTGCTGCATGCAAATTGAGTGTATGGAGCACGCCGTCCTTTGGACCATAGGGTTCATTGAGGCGCGCATCGACTTTGGGAAACCGCTTGACGAGCTGTGATGAAAAACTGGCGTCGCGGTCATGCAATATGCCCAGTTCAACCTTGCGTGTCTTGCCCTTGTAGACCGGTGTAAAACTGTGGATGGAAACCACCACGGACTTCTGTCCGCCGGCGGCGCGGCCATCGAGGACAGCCGAGACTGCCCCATGAAATGGCCGGTATATCTCCTGGATGCGCGCCAGCCGGTCCGACGCCGACAAGTTCATATTTCCCGGTATATTCGTAACCTCGCTGAATTCGGGCATAGCCTCCGGCGACTCGGGCGGCCGGTTGCAATCATAGGCAAGACGCGAATAGCGCTGCAACACGAGTGGCGCATCGATCAGCTTCGACAAGAGGCGGGCCACACTTTCCGCCCCGATGTCCCAGGCGATGTGCCGTTGCAAATCGGCAGCGGCGAGGCCAAGGCTGGCGAGCGCCTTTGGCAGACGATTGGAGGCGTGTTCACAAATGAGGACGCAAGGCGACCGGCCCTGCTCATTCACCAGAATAGCCGGCCCTTCTTCGCCCCCGAGAAGGGCACCCCCCATGCGCAAGTTTCCTCCCTCGAGACTGCCTATTAAAATTGGTTACAACACCCGTGAAGGCCGCGAAAGAGACATGTATGACGCCCGCAAACCGGAATTTGCCGCTGCCGCCAGAGAGGATGGCAGCCGAACCGTGTTGGATAATAGGCGGGATGGATGCGCCTGAAATGACTGGCACCTTTGACTACATTATCGTGGGCTCCGGCTCGGCGGGTTCCGTCCTTGCTGACCGCCTGTCGGAAGACGGACGCAACACCGTGCTGGTTCTGGAATTCGGCGGCAGCGACTGGGGGCCGTTCATCCAGATGCCTTCCGCCCTGTCCTATCCCATGAACATGACCCTCTATAACTGGGGCTTCGAAACCGAGCCCGAGCCTCACCTCGGCGGCAGGCGTTTGGCTACCCCTCGCGGCAAGGTGCTGGGTGGATCGTCCTCAATCAACGGCATGGTCTATGTGCGCGGCCATCCCAATGATTTCGATGCATGGGAAGAGATGGGAGCCAAGGGTTGGGGCTTCCGCCATGTGCAGCCCTATTTCAAGCGCATGGAAAACTCCCACGGCGGCGAGGAAGGCTGGCGCGGCACTTCGGGTCCTATGCACGTCAAGCGCGGTTCAAGCCGCAATCCCCTCTACCAGGCTTTCATCGAGGCGGGCCGCCAGGCCGGATATCCGGTGACGGAGGATTACAACGGGAGCCAGCAGGAAGGCTTCGGGGCCATGGAGATGACGGTGCACCGGGGCGTGCGCTGGTCCGCCGCCAATGCTTATTTGCGGCCGGCCTTGAAGCGCCGGAATGTGAAGGTCGTGACCTATGCTTTCGCCCGCCGCATTCTCCTCGAGGGTAAGCGCGCCGTTGGCGTTGAATATGACGTGGGTGGCGAGATCATGTCGGCCAGCGCCAGCCGCGAGGTCGTGCTCGCTGCATCCAGCATCAATTCACCGAAGCTGCTGCAACTCTCCGGCATCGGCCCGCCCGCGGTACTCAAGGCCGCTGGCATGGACGTGTCGCACGAACTCTCCGGTGTGGGCGAAAACCTCCATGACCATCTGGAGATCTATTTTCAGTTGATGTCGAAAGAGCCGGTGACGCTTTACTCAAAACTCAACCTGTTCTCCAAGGGACTGATCGGACTCGAGTGGCTGCTGTTCGGCACGGGATTAGGCGCCACCAACCATTTTGAATCCTGCGGTTTCATCCGCTCGCGGGCGGGCATCCAGTATCCCGATATCCAGTTCCATTTCCTGCCTGCCGCCATGCGCTATGATGGCCGGGCCGCTTTTCCCAACCACGGCTTCCAGGCCCATGTCGGTCCCATGCGCACGAAATCGCGGGGGCACATCCGTGTGCGCAGCAACGACCCGAAGGAAAATCCAAAAATCCTGTTCAACTATATGTCCCACCCCGACGATTGGCGGGAATTCCGGGCCTGCATCAGGTTAACGCGTGAATTGTTCCGCCAGCCCGCCATGCAGAAATATGCCGGGGCTGAAATCCAGCCCGGCAAGGACGTCGAGTCCGACGAGCAGATCGACAATTTCATCCGCCAGCATTGCGAGAGCGCCTTTCACCCGTGTGGCACCTGCAAGATGGGGCGGTCATCGGACCTCATGGCCGTGGTTGACCATGAATGCAAAGTCATCGGCATTGACGCGTTGCGCGTGGCCGACTCCTCGATCATGCCGCAGGTCACCAACGGCAACCTCAACGCTCCCACCCTGATGATCGGCGAAAAAGCCTCCGATCACATCCTCGGGCGCGAGCCACTGCCGCCGTCCAACCAGGAGCCGTGGATCAACCCGAAGTGGCGGACGAGCCAGCGGTAAACTAAATTAAGAACGCTTGGCCAAAAAGTAATCTCGTTGAAGTCAATGCGCCCATCCACTAAAATCTGATCTTGTTGCAGCCATCCGCTGGATAAAGCTGATCGTAATCAACAAAGGTACACCTATCCGCTAGAATCCTCTTGTCCTAATTCTCAGCTTCCAAATAAATTCAGTCGAACACTTCTGTCCAAGTTTGGTCACTCGCGTGATAGTTACCTGATATCCATCAAAACCGAGATCATATTTCACCAGCCCCTCAATTTTCTTAAGAACGGCCAAATTCCAGCGTTTCCATTGCTTGTTTTTCGTAGTAAGTCCGAAATAGACCGTCCTGCTGTTGGTCGTTGCATGCATCATGAGCGCGTCTGCGAGGTCGATGCCCCGATCTCGGGTCGACCAAGTTGGTTTGGTTTTTCTTTTGTAAAAGGAAATCGTTGAATAAGCCGGCCAGACGTAAGGACCTCTGGACATTTCTTACTTGTTCCAATTTGCGCGCAGGTTCTTAATATTAGTACCGGCCCTTCGACCACTCTTATAAACAATCTCGACCGAACCCTTAGGTAATTTATATGTCCTCTCGATAGTGGAAACAATCGAAGTGATACTTGCTGTATCTTTAGCGCCCCGAAATCGCTTCGGTGTCTCGGTTCGCACTTTGGTTTTTGCCATGAAAAGCCCTCCCAAAAATCCCGCTTGTTAGCACGTTCTATATAATTTGATCATGTATCTAACTCACCCAGTATAACTATTCCAACGCTGATAGATTACCCGACAGTCGTTGCCTCTTCGAGGAATATTTCGCGGAGCTTGCGCGTTACCGGGCCAGGCTGGCCGCCGCCGATACGGTTTCCGTCGATTTCGGTGATCGGCAACACAAAGTTGGCAGCGCTGGTGAGAAACGCTTCATCGGCCTCATAGGCTTCCTCCGAGGTAAAGCGGCGTTCGTCGATTGCAACGCCCTGTTCCCGCGCCAATCGAAACAGCGAACGCCTCGTGCAACCGGCAAGGATGCTTTGAGAGAGCCCTCGGGTGATGACCTTTCCGCCCTTGACGATATAGGCGTTGGACGATGTTCCTTCGGTAACGAAACCATCCTCGATCATCCACGCCTCGAAGGCGCCTGCTTCATGGGCCGCCTGTTTGCCAAGCACCGGAGCCAGCAACATGACTGACTTGATATCGCGTCTCGTCCAGCGGATATCCGGCACGGTGATAACTTTCACTCCGGTCACCGCATTCGGGTTGTCGATGAGAACGCCGGTCTGCGTGAATGCAACCAGCGTCGGGCTGGCCTCTTTCGGAAATCTGAAGTCGCGGTCGGCGGCACCCCTGGTGATTTGCATATAGATCAGGCCTTCCTTGAGACCGTTTTGCCGGATCATCTCAAGATGCATGGCCTTGAGTTGCTCCTTCGTGCAGGGCCACGAGAGCCGGACTTCATCGAGAGACCGCTCAAGGCGTTCCATATGCGGATCATGGTCCACGAGATGGCCGGCCACCACGGCCGTCACCTCGTAAACCCCATCGGCAAACAGGAAGCCACGGTCGAAGATTGAGATTTTGCCCTGATCTTCAGGGAGATATTCGCCGTTCACATAGACAATGCGGCCCATGGCTTGCTCCCTAAGTGGCGGCGCATCCTAAATCAGATTTTGCAGCCTAAATCCATGGGGGTTGTGGGAGGCCCCATCCGCCGTGCTAGGATTATCAATCGAA
>JBGTNZ010000202.1:0-3460 GCA_041742805.1 Aestuariivirga sp. | reverse complement strand
CGATAGGCCGGCCGGTTGAGAACGAAATCCGGCAGTTCCTTGCAGTCCTGGCTATAGCGCATCTCGTAAAACAGCGACTTGCCGAGGCCTGTCCGCTTGATCGTCTTCAGGAACTGCTTGGGGATGATCATGTCGGTGTCGACATTGACGCTATTGAGAGGAGCAGCCACGCCGGTCAAAGTGTCGAATTTCTGCATCGTAGCGTCCTATGCCGCGAGATTGAGATCGACACCGAGCTTTTCATCGGCACCGATCATCAGGTTCAGATTTTGGACAGCAGCGCCTGAGGCGCCCTTGCCGAGATTGTCATAGATCGACATCAGCAGCACGTGCCCCCGCTCCGCGCCGGCAAAGACATGGAGCCGCATCCGGTTGGTATTGTTGAGCACTTGAGGATTCACTTCACCCGATCGCTCGATATCCATAAGGGGCGCCACCTCGATGAAGGCGGACGTGTCATAGGCTGCGGCCAGACAATCGCGGATATTCGCCGGCGTCGTTCGTTGCGCCAAAAGTTCGATGAATATTGGAACGGCCCCCAGCATGCCTTGCGCGTAGTTGCCTACTGCCGGCTGGAAGACCGGATCGCGCGCGAGCCCGGTATAGTGCTTCATCTCCGCCAGATGCTTGTGATTGAAGGTAAGGCCATAGGGCAAGTAAGGGATAGCGTTGGTTGCGGCGCGCTCGTAATCCTCGATCATTTTTTTGCCGCCGCCCGAGTAGCCCGAGACGGCGTTGTAGGTAATGGGATAATCTTTTGGCATAAGGCCCGCGTCGATCAGCGGTTTCACCGGCGCGATCAGCCCTTGCGGATAACAGCCGGGATTGGCAACGCGTTTCGCTGAGGCAATCTTCGCAGCCTGCATTTTGGATAGTTCCGGAAAACCATAAGTCCAACCTGGCGCCACACGGAAGGCTGTCGAGGCGTCGATCACCCGCGTCTTCGATCCCTCATCGATTAATCCCACCGCCTCCTTTGCCGCCTCGTCCGGCAGGCAAAGAATCGCTATATCGACGGAATTGAGCAGATCGCGGCGCGCCGCAAAATCCTTGCGTTTGTCCGGATCGATCGAAACCAGCGTGACATCCTTGCGGTCCTTTAACCGGTCGCGAATTTGCAAGCCGGTCGTGCCCGCCTCGCCATCGATGAAAACACTGGTCATGGGGGGCTCTATAAAGCGGCGAGTTCACAGGCGCAACATGAACGCCAGATAAACGCGAGGCTCAGACGGGGTTCAGGGTGTTTCTTCTAGAAAGCCTGTAACGGTGATCGTCACCGGTGCAATTCGCAAAGGAAAGGACCAAACATGTTCCGTAAATCCCTTATCGCCCTCACCGCCGCGGCTGCCTTGAGCCTCGGCATGGCCGCCAGCGCGCAGGCCAAGACCAACATCGACGTCCGCCTCGGCTTCGGCGGCTACGGCGGCGGCTATGGCTATGGCCATGGTTATGGCTACGGCGGCTACTACCACGACGACTGCGGCTGGCAGTGGGTCAAGTACAGGAAGTGGAACAAGTGGCACACCAAGTACAGGATCAAGCACAAGAAGGTCTGGGTCTGCTACTAAGCTAACTCCCTAGTTTCGTCATGGCCGGGGCATTCCCCGGCCATTTTTATTTGGCCGCGGCTTCGAGCGCTTCCATATCGGCGTCCGACAGGCCGAAGTGGTGGCCAATTTCATGCACCAGCACATGGGTCACGACGGTTTCAAGAGTTTCCTCATGCTCGGCCCAATAGTCGAGGATGGGCCGGCGGTAGAGAAACACCATGTTTGGCATCCGGCCCGTCTCGGCAATGGCCGCATCCTGGGCAAGGCCTACTCCGTGGAAGAGGCCGAGAATGTCGAAGGGTGTTTCAGCCTTGAGTTCGTCGAGCACATCGTCCGCCGGGAAATCTTCGACACGGAAGACGATCTCGCCACACAATTCGCGAACTTTTGCCGGAAGCCCCTCAAAGGCCTCCGTGGCAAGCCGTTCAATATCGTTGAGGGAAGGAGCCGATAGCCCCGAAAGGGATCGCTCCGTCATGCCTTCGGGGTTACTGGCAGAAAATAACGCAGTAGCCTGTGGATTCTGTCATGGCCTGGACGGTGGTGAGCCCCGCCATGCCGCCGGTGACAACGGTCAGGAATACGAGGCCAAAAAGTACGCGGCGCAAAAATTTGGCGTCCGCCTGAGCTGAGCTACCCACTTCGAATCCTCTTGAGTTAAGGCAATATTGAACCAGTGATTCACCCTATCGCCGCGGCTATGACATAAACCTTAACGATATGTTCATCAACTGTTAAGAACGGGCCTCAACCAAAAAAGTTCCGAATATCCACAAAGCGCCCGGCCAAGGCCGCCGCCGCCGCCATTTGCGGGCTGACCAGATGGGTGCGACCCCGGTAACCCTGGCGCCCCTCGAAATTGCGGTTTGACGTGGAGGCACAGCGCTGCCCCGGCTTTAACTGGTCGGGGTTCATGCCCAGGCACATGGAACAGCCCGGCTCCCGCCATTCGAAACCCGCCGCCTTGAATATCCGATCAAGTCCCTCGGCTTCTGCCTGTTCCTTCACCAGGCCGGAGCCGGGAACGATCATGGCATAGTCGAGATTGCCGGCGATCTTCTTGCCTTCCACGATCCTGGCCACGTTGCGAAGGTCCTCGATTCGGCCATTGGTGCAGGAGCCGATCCACACCACGTCGAGGGGGATGTCGGTGATCTTCTGGCCGGGCTTGAGGCCCATGTAGTTGAGCGCCCGCCACTTGGATTGGCGCTTGCCCTCTTCCGCTATGTCATCGGGATTGGGGATGACCCCCGCAACCGACACCACGTCTTCCGGGCTGGTGCCCCACGAAACAATGGGCGGGAGCGCTGCGGCATCGAACTTCACCACCCGGTCGAAATGGGCGCCTTCATCCGTGGGCAGACTATCCCAGTAGCGGCGCGCCTGATCCCATGCAGCACCCTTGGGCGCCTTGGGGCGGCCTTCCAGATAATCGTAGGCTTTCTGGTCTGGGGCGATCATGCCAGCCCTGGCGCCGCCTTCGATCGTCATGTTGCAGACCGTCATACGGCCTTCCATGGAAAGATCGCGGATCGCTTCGCCTGCAAACTCGATCACCGAGCCTGTGCCGCCTGCGGTGCCGATTTCACCGATGATGGCGAGAATAATGTCCTTGGCGGTGGCGTGCGGCGCGAGCTTGCCGTCCACCTGCACCAGCATGTTTTTGGCCTTCTTCTGGATCAGCGTTTGCGTGGCCAGTACATGCTCGACTTCGGAGGTGCCGATGCCATGGGCCAAAGCCCCAAAAGCGCCGTGGGTCGACGTATGGCTGTCGCCGCACACAATCGTCGTGCCCGGCAGCGTGAAGCCCTGCTCGGGGCCTATGATATGGACAATGCCCTGGCGCTTGTCGTGTTCGTTGAAATATTCGATGCCGAATTCCCTGGCATTCTGCGCCAGCGTTTCGACCT
>JBGTNZ010000201.1:0-6114 GCA_041742805.1 Aestuariivirga sp. | reverse complement strand
CGCGCTTTTGGCTTTCGGAAATTTCATCGTCGGAATGGGCGCCTTTGTCGTTATCGGTATTGTCACGCCGATAGCTGACGGGTTTGGCGTTTCCAAAGCAAGCGCCGGGATGGTTCTCACTACTTATGCCATCGCCTATGCGCTGCTCTCGCCCATCGGAGCTGCCATCACCGGCAATTTTGCGCGGCGGACGGTTCTCGTCAGCGCACTCATGCTATTTCTGCTCGGCACCGTCGGTTCCGCACTCTCCTCCAGCATCGCGATTCTGGCCGCGTCACGCATCGTGGTAGCGCTCGGCGCCGCCATGTTCACGCCGATCGCAGCAGGTGTCGCAGTGGCGGTGACAGCGCCTGAGCGGCGTGGCAAGGCGCTGGCCACGGTTTTTGGCGGCATGACACTGGCGCAAGTCGTGGGCGTGCCGGTTGGCTCGTGGATGGCCTATCGGTTCGGCTGGGCCTCGGCGTTCTGGGCCGTGGCTGCTTTGGCGGGGCTTGGCGTTGCCGTTCTCTATTTTGCCATTCCGCGCAATATCCGTTTCCAAGCCGCTGGGGCCAAGGAAATTTTTTCAATCATGAAAGATTGGCGCACCATGTTCGCCATCGCCTTCACGGCGACGCTCATTACGGCGATCTATATTGTTTTTACGTTCTTCGGACCTCTTATCGAGGCTTCAATCGGCAGCAATCCGGAATTCCGGACCGGCTTCCTCGTACTTTTTGGGTTGGGGGCGGTCGCTGGAAACTACGCCAGCGGATTCCTGACGGACCGGATCGGCGGCAAGAATACGCTGATCATCATCTGCATCGCACAGGCGGCGATCATGCCGTTGTTCTCAATTATCCCGTTGGCGCCCATTTTCTTCGCGATGTTAGTCGGTGGCTGGTCGGCGTTTGGATGGTCCTTCATGGCCGCGCAACAATCGCGGCTTGCGGCCATAGCACCCGAGGCGATATCGCTGGTCCTGGCGCTTAATGCAGCGATGATTTACGTAGGAATCGCGCTGGGTTCCGCCGCCGCATCCTTTATCCTCGACTGGAAAGGCCTCGCGGCACTTGGCATCTCAGGTGGGCTCGCAGTCTTACTGGCCCTTGCTCATCTGCTGCTCTCAGGCCGTCCTAGGATTGAGCGCCCGGCGTAGATGGCTTGCGCGCCCAGTTCCTCTTCGAAGCGGAGGAGTGGATGAATTGGCAAGGCGATCAGAACCCAAGCAGGGGAACTTGAATGCTGCGGCGAATTCAAGGCCGAGCGGCGTTCAATCCCTGCTCGCTGTAGGACTTGCAGGCAATGATCACTTGCCGTCCGGGATCATGGCCTCCGCGTAAATCGCGGCCTGTCCCATGGCACCGCCGTGGTGCTTGCCGATATCTTTCACTCCCGGAGCGGTCTTTTCTCGCGCCCAATCGCGTTGCAATTCCAGCATAACCGCCTGCCAGGTCATCGGCACGGCTCCAGCCTGGATCACCCGCTGGATTGCCATGTCATGGGCCATGGCGCTCACATCGCCGCAGGTGTCGGCCACCACGTAGACCTCATAGCCATCCTCCAGCGCCGAAAGTACCGCGAGGGCTAGACAGTTTCCCGTCCAGAAACCGCCCATCACGATTTTCTGGCGGCCGGCTCTCTGAAGGGCTGAAACAACTCTTTCATCTTCCCACGGGTTATTGCTGGTCCGGTCAATGGGCTGCTTATCGGGGAAAACCGCCTGGAGTTCCGGCAGCAGAGGGCCATCGAAACTCACGGCGGTCACGGTGGTCAGGACTGTTGGGAGGGCAAACAATTTCGCGGTTTTTGCAAGCCCCACGATATTGTTGATCAGCATTTGCCGGTCCATGGATTGCACCGTATAAAATGGCACCGGCTGGTGATCGATCAACAGCAAGGAACAATTGTCGGGAGTAAGTAGACTCTTCGCCGGCCCTCCGGCCTGGGCGTTGGCCTTTTTTGTCATATGTTTTCCTTCCTTGAATTTTAGATATCCGCGTAAATCTCCAGAACGTTTCCGTCGGGATCGCGGAAGAAGAGAGTCCGGTGGCCCCAATCCTGATCGGTTGGCGGCATTTCGATCTCAACGCCCGCCTCCTTCAGGGCAGCCGCGCATTCATCAACCTCCTTGGGTGCTACGCGGAATGCGAGTTGCAGGGACAGCGCCCCCTTGGGCGTCGGCGCATCGTTGAACAACATGCCGCGCTCAGTGAGGGTCAGCAGCGAGGCGCCGATGCGATACTCAATCCACTGGGGACTAAGCTCGTGATAGACCGGGAATTGCATCACTTCGCCGTAGAAGCGCCGCATGGCCTTCATGTCGCGGGCGAAGATGACGGTGTAATCGAGGTGGCGGATTTTTTTAAGCGGGTTCATCGGCATCTCCCTGGAATTCTCTAATTGCGCTGCGCGCGATGGATTGGCCGTCGCGACTGCGAGGGTTGCGGCTGTGCCAAGAACGATATCGCGGCGTGTTGTCGGCATGGTTCCACTTCCTTGTTGATGTGGATACTTAACCTAGTGTCTTATGTTGCAGGCACCAGAGAAGCCGCAATACCAGTAGTGGGACTGCCACCTTGCCAAAACTTCCCGACCGGCCTGCGAGCAAACATCTCGAGTTGGCGCGCTTTCTCAAGGCCATGCGAGATCGCACGAGTCCCGCTGCCGTTGGACTATCCGTTAGTTCACGCAGGCGCGCACCGGGCCTGTTGCGTGAGGAGGTCGCTCAGGCATCGGGCATAAGCGCCACGTGGTACACATGGATGGAACAAGCGCGTCCAACCAATCCCTCGCAGCGCGTTCTGGATGGCCTGGCCCAGGGACTGCATCTCGATCCCGCCGAGCGGGCTCATCTCTTCCGGCTGGCGCGGCCGGATTTGCAGCCGCTCGCACCAACATCGCCAAGCGCCAACCTGGGCGAGGCGCTGACCGCCGTCCTCACGGGCCTTGCGCCGCACCCAGCCTACGCCATGAACGCGCTCTGGGATGTGATTGCCTGGAACGAGCCTGCGGCGCTACTCTTGGGAGGATTCAAGAAGGGCGATCCGCTCGGCGGCAACGTCCTCGTTCGGCTTTGTCTCGATCCGGCCTGGCGCCGGCTGTTTGTCGATTGGGACAATCTCGTGCGCTCTGCCGTCGAGCAATTCCGGGGATTGACGGCGCGCATCAGCACCGACCCGGATTTCGTGTCATTCGTTCAGAAACTTGAGCGAGCCAGCCCGGAATTTTCCAGATTATGGAATCGTCAAGGCGTGCGCACTCCAACGGTTTGGTGCAAAACGCTCGACCATCCGAAAGCTGGCCGCCTGAGCTTCAACTCCGCGACCATGCGGCCCGACGGGGTTGCGGAAGACCTCCGCTTTTCGCTCTATACGCCCGCCGACAGCGAGACAAAGCGCCGTTTCGCGGCACTGCTTGCGCTCAAATCATAGGTTTCAGAATCGAGCGGCCGGCGTAGACGGCTTGCGTGCCCAGTTCCTCTTCGATGCGGAGGAGTTGGTTGTATTTGGCAAGGCGGTCGGAGCGGGCGAGCGAGCCGGTTTTGATTTGCCCGCAGCTGGTAGCCACCGCGAGATCGGCGATGGTTGAGTCTTCCGTTTCGCCTGAGCGGTGGGACATGACAGCCGTGTAGGCCGCCTTGTGAGCCATGGCGACGGCTTCCAGCGTCTCGGTCAAGGTGCCGATCTGGTTGACTTTTACCAGGATGGAATTGGCGATGCCTTTGGTGATGCCCTCTTTAAGCCGCGTCGTGTTGGTGACGAAGAGATCATCGCCGACGATCTGGTGGGTTTTGCCAATAAGCGTCGTGAGCTGTTTCCAGCCATCCCAATCATCTTCGGACATGCCGTCCTCGATGGAGAAGATCGGATAGTCCTTCGCGAGCTTGGCGAGATATTTGGCTTGCTCCGCGATGGAGCGCTTCTTGCCTTCGCCCTCGTAATCGTAAGCGCCGTTCTTGAAGAACTCGGTGGCGGCGCAATCGAGAGCGAGATGGACGTCGCTTCCCGGCTTGTAGCCCGCCTGTTCGATGGATTTCATGATGAAATCGAGCGCCGCTTCCGCGGAGGGGAGGTTCGGAGCGAAGCCGCCTTCATCGCCGACATTGGTGTTGTGGCCGGCCTTCTTGAGTGCTGCTTTCAGCGTGTGGAAGATTTCAGCGCCCATGCGGAGCGCCTCGCGGAAGCTCTCCGCTCCCACCGGCATCACCATGAATTCCTGGAAGTCGATGGGGTTATCGGCGTGGACGCCGCCATTGATGATGTTCATCATGGGGACCGGCAGGGTGCGAGCATTGGCGCCGCCGACATAGCGATAGAGCGGTAGGCCGGAAGCTTCGGCGGCGGCTTTGGCTGTGGCGAGAGAGACGCCGAGAATGGCGTTGGCTCCGAGGCGGGATTTGTTGGACGTGGCGTCGAGTGCAACCATCGCGAGATCGATGGCGGCCTGGTCCTCGGCCTCCATGCCCGCCAGCGTATCGAAGATTTCACCATTGACGGCGGCCACCGCCTTGCTGACGCCCTTGCCCAAATAGCGCGCCTTGTCGCCGTCGCGGAGCTCCACTGCCTCGTGGGCTCCGGTCGAAGCGCCCGAGGGCACGGCGGCGCGGCCCATGGAGCCATCCTCGAGGATCACGTCCACCTCCACTGTCGGGTTGCCGCGGCTGTCAAGAATTTCGCGGGCGGTGATGTCGAGAATGGCGGTCATGGAAGCTCCGGAGAATGATCCGGCGGCGTTATGGGGGGATGCCTGGATGATTGCAAGAAGGACGAGATTTTTCCGGCGGAGGCGGCATCAGGATTTTTCGTCCGGAAAAAGGTCCGGCGCCTGGAGGGAGCTCAGGACGCGCGCCGCGAGCCCTCTTGTGATTTCGGTCTTTTCCTCGAGGGCGCGGCGGTCGATTTCCGCCACCAGAGTGCGGGTCGCTTCGAGCGACCGTGGCATGCGCAGGAGGAGATACGAAATAACGGACTCTTCAATGGATAATTGCCGGTCGGTGAAAAGCTTGACCATGACGCCGCGCAACAAATCATCGGTGGGGGCGCCTAGTTCGACCGCGGGAAGCGCGGTGAGGCGCGACAGCAGATCGGCGAGTTTCACAGGCCATTGCGGCGGATGACGATCACTGGTGAGGAGCAGGCTGGCATTCTTCTGGCTCGCGTGATTGAGAAGATGGAACAGCGCTTTCTCATCGAGGCGAGGACCCGGAGCATCTTCGATGGCGACGGCGCCTCTGCTCAGCAGCGCTGGAACGGCGGACTCTGACAAATCGCGGGCGGTGATCCGCCTTGCCCCGGATTTCTGACGCCACACCTCAACCAAATGGGATTTGCCGCTGCCGGCGGGGCCCATGAGGATGATGGCTTTGGCAGGCCAATCGGGCCACTGATCGATCATGGCAACGGCGGCGGTGTTTGACTGGGTGACCAGGAAATCGTCGCGGCCGAGCGCCGTGCGATGTGGCAAATCCAACGCCAGTTGGCGGGCCGGCCCGTTCATTTAGTGCGCTGGCGGCGCGCGGGACGGGGCCGGCCGAGATAAAGATCGGACACCAGATATTGCCTTATGCCAAAGCGCGCCAAAACGCCTGCCGCCGCCGCCATCGGCACCGCCAACAGAAGACCCACAAAACCGAAGATATAGCCGAACGCGAAAAGCGCGAACATGAGCCATACGGGATGCAGGCCGACGCTTTGACCCACAAGCTTGGGCGAGAGGATATTTCCCTCGATGAACTGGCCCGCCGCGAAAATGGCGATGACGATTAGAATGCTGCCGAAGTCTGGCCAGAACTGCACCAGCGCCACGCCGATGGCCAGCACGCCGCCGGTGATAGCGCCGGCGTAGGGAATGAAACTGAGGGCGCCGGTGACGATGCCGATGGCGAGGCCGAACTTGAGGCCAATGAGCGACAGCCCGATGGCATAGAAGGCGCCGAGAAACAGGCAGAGCGTGCCCTGCCCGCGAATGAAGCCGGCCATGGCCGCATCGATCTCACGCGCCAGCCCGCGCACGGTCTCAACATGATCGCGCGGCACCCAGCTATCGACCTTGGCGACAATGTCGTCCCAATCCACGAGAAGATAGAAGGCGACGATGGGTGTCACCACCATCAGCGCCACGAGATTGACCAGC
>JBGTNZ010000200.1:0-3145 GCA_041742805.1 Aestuariivirga sp. | reverse complement strand
TGCCCATGTGCCAACCGGCGAGCCGCCGCGCCATCAACGCCCGCCCCAAGGCAAGCGCCCGCAACATCAAGGACAGAACCGCAACCACAGCGGCGGCAACCGCAATTTCGGCGGCGCCAACGCGCCGAAGCGCAGCGGCGGCAAACCGTCCTGGATGAAGGAAGTCGGCAACCGCGCCGGGAGGTAAAACCACCCATCATGCTGAGGCGCTTGCGCGACAACGCAAGCCTCGAAGCATCTACTTCAGCCGTGACCGACCCTTCGAGGCCCGGCTTTGCCGGGCACCTCAGGGGTCAGGTGAGGACACGAGGAACCGAAGCACCAAGGCCCGCGTTAACCTGTCATGGAACTAAATGATGACCGCCACGTAAGGCGCACCACCACGCAAGCCCGCCAGGCCGTGGTAGTGAAGCCCTGCGCTATGTGCTCGGCTTCGGCCTCCTCGGCGTGATTATCGCGTTCTTGGTTGCTTGGCTGGTGATAGGGTACTGACCAACCTCTTCGCCCCTGAAGCCCGCGATCATTCACGGGCTTTTCACGTCAATATCTGTTAGCAAGAAATGCATGACAATATCTGACAAGATCAGAGAGTTTGGGCGCGAAGGCGTTCCAGTCGCTGAAATTGCCCGGACGTTGGGAATCCGGTACCAGCACGCGCGAAAAGTGTTGCTGGATGCCGGGCTCCTGACGACAACAAAACGTCCAGAGGTAACAGGCGAAACACCACGACCAAAAACGCTGGCGAAGGAGAAGCCTCCGCTTCACGTGAGCGATCTCCTAGCTGCAGGGTTTGAACTTACTTCGAGATGGAAACTTGCGGAAGATGGTGCGATGTGTTGCGACACCCCATTGCCGAAGCAAGTTGGTGTCTATGCTTTCGCAAAAGACGGCGTGGTACTGTATGTAGGTGTCGCGACGATGGGGTTGTCAAAACGTCTTTATTTCTATGGAAATCCAGGAAAGACCCAAAGGACCAGCCTGAGGCTCAATCAGATAATCAAGGATGAGCTTGCGGCAATTCCGTGTATCGACATCTACACCGCGTTTCCAAATGATCTCGAATGGAACGGACTTCCTGTTCATGGAAGCGCAGGATTGGAATTGGGTTTAATTAAGAAATTCGCCCTTCCTTGGAATAAGCGAAGCGCCCGATAAATCAAAGTGCGCCTTGTAGGGCCTTCAAATGTTCGAGATTTTCGGACGCCCGTCTCCGGGTTTCGTCGTCCTTGGCATCGGCCAGGTCTTCCTCGGCGTTTTTGACCTGTTGGGCTAGCGTTGCCGCATCGAGTTCGGCGAGGGGGATGGCGGTTTCGGCGAGCAGTGTCAGGCCTTTGGGGTTCACTTCCGCTAAGCCGCCGCGCACGAAGATTTTCTCCGTGGGTCCAGAATCGCGGGTGATGGTGACGACGCCGGGACGCAAGGTTGAGAGCACCGGCGCGTGTCCGGCGAAGATACCCATATCGCCCTCGGTGCCGGGGATGGTGACGGAGGCCACGCTTCCCGAAAACAGCAGCCGCGACGGGCTTACGAGTTCGAAGTGAAGGTCGGCCATGGTGGCTATGCAGCCTCGGCGGCGAGGCGCTGGGCCTTTTCGACCGCCTGCTCGATGGTGCCGACCATGTAGAAGGCGGGCTCTGGGAGATGATCGTAGGCGCCGTCGCACAGGCCCTTGAAGCCCTTGATGGTGTCTTCGAGTTTGACCTGCACGCCGGGTGAACCCGTAAACACCGCGGCCACGTCGAAGGGCTGTGACAGGAAGCGCTCGATCTTGCGGGCGCGGGCCACGGTAAGCTTGTCCTCTTCGGACAGCTCGTCCATTCCGAGAATGGCGATAATATCCTGCAGCGCCTTGTAGCGTTGCAGCACCACCTGCACGCGGCGCGCCGTGTCGTAGTGTTCTTCACCGATGACGCGGGCATCGAGCAGGCGCGTGGTCGTGTCGCGCGGGTCCACCGCCGGATAGATACCCTTCTCGGCGATGGCGCGCGACAGCACCGTCGTTGCATCGAGATGGGCGAAGGAGGTGGCGGGGGCGGGATCGGTCAAGTCATCGGCGGGCACGTAAATCGCCTGCACCGAGGTGATCGAGCCCTTCTGCGTGCTGGTGATGCGTTCCTGGAGCGCTCCCATGTCGGTGGCAAGTGTTGGCTGATAGCCGACGGCGGAGGGGATGCGGCCGAGGAGCGCCGACACTTCCGATCCGGCTTGCGTAAAGCGGAAGATGTTGTCGATGAAAAACAGCACGTCCTGGCCCTGGTCGCGGAAATGCTCGGCGACGGTGAGGCCGGACAGGCCGACGCGCATGCGCGCACCCGGCGGCTCGTTCATCTGGCCGTAGACGAGGGCGCATTTGGAGCCCTTGCCGCCGCCCTTCATGTTGACGCCGGAATCGATGAACTCGTGATAAAGGTCGTTGCCCTCGCGAGTACGCTCGCCGACGCCAGCGAATACCGAATAGCCGCCGTGGGTTTTGGCGACGTTGTTGATGAGTTCCTGGATGAGCACCGTCTTGCCGACGCCGGCGCCGCCGAACAGGCCGATCTTGCCGCCCTTGGCATAGGGCGCCAGAAGATCGACGACCTTGATGCCGGTTGCCAGAATTTCAGCCGATGTCGATTGTTCGGAAAAGCTCGGCGCGTCCTGGTGAATGGCGCGCGTGATCTTCGACGCGATGGGGCCTGCTTCATCGACGGGCTCGCCGATCACATTCATGATGCGGCCCAGGGTTTCTTCGCCCACCGGCACGGTGATCGGCGTTCCCGTGTTGGTCACGGCTTGCCCCCGCACCAGGCCTTCAGTTGCGTCCATGGCAATGCAGCGCACCGTGCTTTCGCCCAAATGCTGGGCCACTTCGAGCACGAGGCGGTTGTCGCCGTTCATGGTTTCAAGCGCGTTGAGAATGGGCGGCAGCTCGCCCTCGAAGGCCACGTCGACAACCGCGCCCGTCACCGGGGTGACGCGGCCGGTGGATGCGCTTGCGGGTTTTCTTGCCATGGTTTCGGTCCTTTCCGTCTAGAGCGCTTCGGCTCCCGAAATGATTTCGATGAGTTCCTTGGTGATCTGCGCCTGGCGCTGGCGATTGTACCTGATCGACAGCTTGTTGATCATGTCGCCGGCATTGCGGGTGGCCGAGTCCATGGCGCTC
>JBGTNZ010000199.1:0-2820 GCA_041742805.1 Aestuariivirga sp. | reverse complement strand
AGGATGGGGGTCAGGTCAATGGGCGCGGATCGCGTAGGCCCATGAGGATAGCGCGTGATCCGCCTGTTTTCGCGGAGTTAAATTTGCGATTCCGCATTGACAGCCGTTTGATATTTGGCAGACAGTACCCCGCCAGGGCATTGATTTGACGGGTGCCCGTAACAGCGAGGAAGCAATGATCAGGAGTTCGACTTGGAGATCTGCCATTTTCGCCGCAGGAGCGCTTGCGGCCACGGTTATGACGCCACTTTCCGCGGAGGCGGTTGAATCGAGCGATCCCATCAAGATCGCCTTGTTCGATTGGACCAGCGTCAATCTCAATGCGAAGATTCTCGGCGGCATTCTGGAAAAGCTTGGTTACACCGTCGAATATCCCACCGGCGATTATCTTTCGAGCCTCACCACCAGCCTCACCAATGGCGATGTGACGTTAGGGGTAGAGTATTGGGATACGACGGCTGGCGAGGCGATGACAGCCTCCGAGGCGACAGGCCAGACCGAGCGGCTTGGCAAGCTTGGACCGAAGGCCAAGGAGGAGTGGTGGTATCCAAGCTATATGAAGGAAAAATGCCCCGGCTTGCCCAATTGGGAAGCGCTAAAGGACCCCAAATGCGCCGAAGCATTCTCAACTGCTGAAACCGCGCCCAAGGGCCGTTACCTTGGCGGTCCCGTAACGTGGGAAGGCTTTGACGACGAGCGCGTCGTTGCCCTCGACTTGCCGTTCACGGTGATCCACGCCGGAACGGATGCGGCGATGTTCGCCGAACTCGATTCGGCCTATCAGCGCAAGGCCCCGATCATGCTGTGGGTTTATTCTCCACACTGGGCGCCCGCGAAATATAAAGGCGAGTGGGTCGAGTTCCCGCAGCATACAACTGAATGCTACGAGGATCCCAAATGGGGCAGCAATCCCGACAAGGCCTATGACTGCGGCAAGCCGTTCGGCGAAATCTGGAAGTTTGCGTGGGGCGGGATGAAGGACAAGTGGCCGGTCGCTTACAAGGTCGCCAAGGCCTATCAGATCGAGTCAGCCGACCTGAACGAGCTCTCGGGCGAGGTCGATCTGCAAGGCAAGTCGATTGAGGACGTGGCGGCATTGTGGATCGCCGCCAATGAGTCGACGTGGAAGGCTTGGGCGCAGTAATCTGCCTTTCGGGACGTTTGCCCATGAACACGAAACTATCGGGCGTTGAAACTCAACGCCCGATCAAGCTTTCTTGCCGCAATTTGTGGAAGGTGTTCGGCGCCAACGGCGCGGCATTCCTGCGGGGCCGTAGCGGCACTGCGAGTGCGGCCGAACTGGAGGCAGCCTCGCTCATCGGTGCCGTGCGCGCTGCCGCGCTCGATGTGCGCGAGGGCGAAATCTTCATCGTCATGGGACTTTCGGGCTCCGGCAAATCGACGCTGGTGCGCTGCCTTTCCCGGCTTATCGAACCCTCGGCGGGCGAACTCAATTTCGACGGCAAGGACTTGCTGAAGGCCAGCGAGGCCGAGCTTATCGAAATCCGGCGGCACAAGATGGGAATGGTGTTTCAGCACTTTGCCCTTCTCCCCCATCTTACGGTTCTGGAGAACGTCGCGTTTCCCCTGTTCATCCAGGGTGTTCCCAAAAAAGCGCGTGATGTGCGGGCCCACCAGATGATCGATCTGGTTGGCCTCAAGGGCCGCGAGCGGCATTTTCCCTCGGAGCTTTCAGGCGGGCAGCAACAGCGCGTGGGCATTGCCCGTTCGCTCGCCGTCGAGCCGGAAATCTGGTTCCTCGATGAGCCATTTTCGGCGCTTGATCCCCTGATCCGGCGGGAAATGCAGACGGAGCTGCTGCGCCTGCAAGGCGTGCTCAAGAAAACCATCGTCTTTATTACTCATGATTTTGACGAAGCGATCCGGCTTGCCGACCGCATCGCCATCATGAAGGATGGCGAGATCATCCAGATCGGCACACCCGAGGATTTGATTCTTCATCCGGCTACGGATTATGTGGCGGAGTTCACCCGGGATGTGAACCGCGCCAAGGTGCTGTCGGCAAGAAGCCTGATGATCCCGGCGACGGCAAAGGCCGCAAGGCTAAAGACCATTCCCGCATCGGCGAAGATCGCCAGCTTCTCGGCGGACATCATCGACTCATCCGCTCCCTTCGCCGTGACCGGCCGCGACGGCGCGGTGATCGGCGAGATCACCTCGCGCGCCGTAATCGACCTGCTCTCGGGCAAGGACAGTGGGCAAGCCCATGAGTGACATGGCGCTCCCCTCGATAAAGCCGCAGCTCAGGATCGGGGCAGGCCAGCTTATTGTTGCCGGCGCATTCGCTGCGGCGCTGCTGATCATGCTGTTTCCCGCCGCCCTCTCAGCGCTCGCGGAATATCCCGAAGGGCTGATTGTTCCTTTCAGGGAATGGATCGCCGCCATCATGGCGTGGATCAAAACGAATTTCACCTGGGCGACGCGCGCCGTCGCTGCGGGCATCGATGTGCCGTTGCGGTTCACCATGAACGTGCTGGCGAAGGGCTTCAAATTCGGCAGCGGCGATGCCGCATGGACGCTGCCCCGCCTGTCATGGCTGGGCGTCACGCTGGTCATGGCGTGGCTTGGTTATTTGTATGGCGGGCGGGGGCTCGCCGCGCTGTGCGGGCTGGGTTTCCTCGCGCTGGCGCTGTTTGGCGTGTGGGACAATTCCATGCTCACCCTGGCGCTGATCATCATTTGCGTGCCCTTCTGCGTGGTGGCGGGATTGCTGCTCGGCATCTGGGGTCATTTTTCGCCTCGCTTCAATCAATGGCTGATCCTGCCCGGCCTCGACCTGATGCAGACCATGCCGACCTT
>JBGTNZ010000198.1:0-2578 GCA_041742805.1 Aestuariivirga sp. | reverse complement strand
AAAACCGCCGCAAAAGCGTGGGCGCAGGTTGCGCTATCAGCCGGACCACACGACCGGCATCTTCGCGGGACTTTGCGTCCACGCAACCCTTCTTCTCAGGCCGCCGGCATAACCGGCGCCATCAACGGCGAAGCTATGGCTGAAGCTCTCCCCCATATTTGTCATCCCCGGACTTGTTCCGGGGACCCATGGCAACCCAATTGAGATATCTCAGTCTCGGCACAATGGGTCGCCGGAATAAATCCGGCGATGACAGATGGAAGAGCGCTCGACTCATCCAACTTGCTCTTTCATATTCATCCGTACACGGTGGAATTTGACACTTTCAAATCAACCCAGCCAGCTCGGACAAGCTCCCGATCACTGCACTCGGCCGCCCCGGAATCCGATCATCCTTCGCTCCAAATCGATCAACACGCACCACCTGGAAGCCGAATTGCGCCGCCGCCTGCGCATCCCATGTGTTGGCCGACACAAAACAGATCGACGGCGCGTCCTGAAGCTGCAACTTCTGCATGGCCAGCCGGTACACACGCCGGCTCGGCTTGTAGATGCCGACATCTTCGACCGACAAAACAAAATCGAAAAGCTTTTCCAATCCCGCGGAGCGAACCGCCGAATCAAGCATCGAAGGGCTGCCATTGGAGAGAATGGCCGTGCGCTGGTTCCTCGCCTTCACGGCCTCCAGCGTTTCCATCACATCGGGATAAGCCTCAAGTTTAAGGTAGAGCGCCATGATCTCGTCTCTCAGACCCGGCTCCGAAACGCCGTGAACCTCAAGCGCATAATCCAGCGCATCGCCGGTGACATGCCAGAAATCCGCATGAACCCCCATGAGACTGCGAAGCCAGGAATATTCAAGCTGCTTCCGGCGCCAAAGCTGCGAGATATCATCGGCCTTGGGTCCGATCTCCGCCGCCAGCCTGGCGATCGGGGCATGCACATCGAACAGCGTGCCATAGGCATCGAACACGCACGCTCTCACCCCTTCCAACTTGCTCATGCGCCTTCCCGCGAAAGTTTTTGCCGCTTATGCTAGACCGAACCAGAGGAAACACAATGCCGCACGGCTCCCACGACCATGATCACGGCTCGGAACTTTCCCCCATTGCGCTCCGCGTCAAGGCGCTCGAATCCCTGCTTGTTGAAAAAGGCTACGTCGATCCCGCCGCCCTTGACCTTCTTGTCGACGCCTATGAAACGAAAATCGGCCCGCGCAACGGCGCCCGCGTGGTGGCGAAAGCCTGGACGGATCCCGCCTACGCCGAGTGGTTGAAGAGCGATGCCACGGCCGCCATCGTTTCTCTCGGTTACGAAGGCCGCCAGGGCGAACACATGGCCGCTCTCTTCAACACGCCACAGGTTCACAACATGGTCGTGTGCACCTTGTGCTCTTGCTATCCATGGCCCGTGCTCGGCTTGCCCCCGGTCTGGTATAAATCGATGCCCTACCGATCGCGCGCCGTCATCGATCCCCGCGGCGTGTTGGCTGAATTCGGCGTCAACGTCCCTGATGACATTGAGATGCGCGTCTGGGATTCAACTGCCGAGGTAAGATATCTAGTCATTCCGGCCCGGCCCGCCGGAACTGATGGATGGAGCGAAGACCAGTTGGCCGCCATCGTCACGCGCGACTCAATGATCGGCACCGGACTGGCGAAGGTGCCCGCATGAATGGCCCTCAGGATATGGGAGGCCAAACGGGCTTCGGTCCCGTAATGCCCGAACCGGATGAACCTGTCTTCCATGCGGACTGGGAACGCCGTGTCCTTGCCTGCACCATAGCCATGGGCGCCACCGGATCGTGGAACATCGATACCTCGCGCCACGCACGCGAAAAAATCCCCGCGATGAAATACTGGTCGTCGAGCTATTATGAGATATGGCTTGAAGGCCTCACCAAACTGCTGCTCGAGCTTGGTTACATCGGTGAAGCGGAGATACCGCCGAAACCGGTGAAGCGGGTACTGACTGCCGGGATGGTTTCAGCGGTCCTCGCCAAGGGCGGCCCGGCGGATCGGCCTTCCAACCGGCGGCAATTATTTTCTGTTGGCGACAAAGTCCGGGCAAAAAACATTCATCCGGCGGGACACACGCGTTTGCCCCGTTATGCCAGGGGCAAGAGCGGCGAGATTGTTCTCGTGCACGGCACCCACGTGTTCCCCGATTCATCCGCTCACGGAATGGGCGAGGACCCGCAATGGCTCTACACCGTGCGCTTCTCCGCCCGCGAACTGTGGGGCAAAGACATCTCCGATCAAATCCATATCGACATGTGGGAGCCCTATCTTGAACCCTTTTGATCAGGAGCCGGTCTTTCGCGAGCCCTGGGAGGCAGAGGCCTTCGCCATGGCCGTGAAGCTCAATGAAGCGGGGCACTTCACCTGGAGCGAATGGGCCGAAAAGCTCAGCGCCGAAATCGCCGCCGCGCCGAACTGCGCCTATTACGAGAACTGGCTCGCCGCCCTCGAAAAACTCGTGGAGCGCAAAAGCCTGATGAGTCCTGCGGAACGCCATCACCGGATTGAAGAATGGGACCTCGCCGCCCGCGCCACGCCCCATGGCAAGCCCGTTGAAC
>JBGTNZ010000197.1:0-3994 GCA_041742805.1 Aestuariivirga sp. | reverse complement strand
ATGTCCTTCAGCCAATCGGCGAGGCTGCGGCGCAAGGTCTCGACCCCAGCTGTATCGCCGTGAACCACCACGGAAAACAAACGGCCGGCGAGATGGCGGGGATAATCCCAGCCCTTCATTTCGATCTCCTTGGCGAGTTCGGGGTCCTTGCCCTCGGTGGTGGTGGGATCGGGATTGCCGCCGTCGGCGCAGACCAGACGGTCGATCATTGCCTTCAATCCGGCTGGCGTTTGATACCAGTTGACCGGCGTTACGATCATGACGCCGTGGGCCGCCGCCCACATGGGATAGATATCGCTCATCCAGTCGTTGACCTGGCCCATGGCGAAATTGGGATAACATGAACAGGGCCAGTGGCAGAGTGGCATGGCGGTGGAGACGCACGCCTTGCAGGGGTGGATGTTGCGGCCATATTCGGATGTGAGGCGGCTCAGGTCCAGCACTTCCACTTCGAATTTCCTCTCCGCCTCTATCACCTTTTTGGCGATTTGCTGCAGCCGCCACGATTTTGAAATCTCGCCGGGGCAGGTGTGGTCGGAGCGCATGGAGCCGTTGATGAGCAGGATGCGGTTTGGCGATTTTGGATTCTTCTGGCGGGCCTCGGCCTGCTTGATGTTGCGCCGGGTTTCGAGCCATTCGAAGGGCAGTTTGGCATCGGGCACGGCAAAGCTCCTGCCGGCCCGGACTTTACGGGGATTTTTCCGGTAGTCGTCGTAGCCTTCCCATGCCGTCTCGATGATGGCTGCAAGTGCCGCCTCCTGCCTATCGAAGGCTGGATCGAAGAAACGATTGCGGAAGCGCCGGTTGAACTCCGCCTTGTTCAAATGCACGTCCGGCATGCCCTTGCGGGCGGGGATCTTGGTCATCATTCCATCCGTCATTCCGGCGAAAGCCGGAATCCAGCTTTCGATCAGAACGGTGTCAAAGTTTTAGTCTTGTGTCAAAGCTGGACCCCGGCTTACGCCGGGGGACGAACGGAGGAAAATCGCGTTTGCGTGATAGGGCTTGATTTGCGCTAGCGATGGCCCAGTTCTAAACTCAGCCACATCACAAGGATTTACGCCAATGTTCATCAAGCGCCGCAAGGGCTGGGAAATTCCGGAAAGCCAGGTTACGCCGGAACATCTGTTCTTCAACCGGCGCCAGGTACTCGGCGCCGCGGCGGG
Source organism: Aestuariivirga sp. (assembly GCA_041742805.1). Taxonomy (GTDB): domain Bacteria; phylum Pseudomonadota; class Alphaproteobacteria; order Rhizobiales; family Aestuariivirgaceae; genus Aestuariivirga. The sequence continues at coordinate 2,828 of JBGTNZ010000197.1, read as the reverse complement.
TGCTGCGACGCTTTTGGCGAGCGGGGCTGCGTACGCCCAGGGCGATCCATCCGCGGGCCTTTACCCGGCAAAGCTCAATCCGAAGTTTGCCGATGCCGGACGGCCGGTGACGGAGGAATCCTACAACACCACATTCAACAACTATTACGAATTTGGCACGTCGAAACGCATTGCCAGCGCGGCAGAAGCCCTGCCGATTCGGCCGTGGAGCATCGTAATCGACGGGGAAGTGGAGAAGCCCATCACAATGGGCATCGACGATCTGCTCAAGCAAGTGACGCTGGAAGAGCGGATCTATCGTCATCGTTGCGTTGAAGCGTGGTCCATGGTGGTGCCGTGGACGGGCTTTCCATTGCGTGCGCTTGTTGCCCTGGCCAAGCCCACGGCCAACGCGAAATATGTGCGTTTCGAAACCTTCAACAATCCCGATATCGCTTCAGGGCAGCAGCCTGGGCTCTTCGGAGCCTATCCGTGGCCCTATGTGGAAGGGCTCACCATGGCTGAGGCAACTAACGACCTCGCCTTCATGGTGACCGGGGCTTATGGCAAGCCGGTTGCCAAGAGCATGGGCGCCCCGATCCGCCTGCACCTCCCCTGGAAATACGGCTTCAAGTCGATCAAGGCCATCGTTAAGGTGAGCTTTGTCGCCGAGCGGCCGGTGAGTTTCTGGGAGCAGCTTGCAGCTTCCGAATATGGCTTCTGGGCCAATGTGAACCCCGAGGTGCCGCATCCGCGCTGGAGCCAGGCGGATGAACAGGTGCTGGGATCGGGCGAGCGCGTGCCCACGCTATTGTTCAACGGCTATGGCGAGTTCGTCGCTTCCCTCTATACCGGCCTCGAAAACGAGAAGCTCTACATCTGATAAAAAAGGCCGGACATGAAGTCCGGCCCTTGAGTTACCCGTAGCCCGAAGAAAGTCACGGCTCTCATGTGTGGGATGCGAGCCAAGCCTGGAGCGATACAAGGGGAGGCGTAACGCCCGAGAGCATGTGATCGAGAAACGTGGCAGGGCGGAGATTGCTTGGATTTCAGGATTCCGGCAAGCGGCGGCACGGCATGGGAGCCATGAAGTCGAGGCATGACGCAGGGCGGGGATCCGTGATAGAATAGGTAATGACGCCTGACCTTTTCGTCGCCCTGGTGACCTTTGCCTTTGTCGCTTCGGTTACGCCGGGTCCAAACAACCTCATGTTGCTCACCTCGGGCGTAAATTTCGGTTTCCGGCGCACCATCCCGCATATGCTGGGGATCGGCATCGGCTTTACATTCATGATCGTGGTGGTGGGGCTTGGCTTGGGCCAAGTGTTCGAGGCGTATCCGCAGATTTATACGGCCCTTCGCGTAGTGGGTGGCATTTACATGCTGTGGCTCGCATGGAAAATCGCCAATTCAGGGCCCGTAAGCGAGGGTAAAAGTTCGGGCACGCCGCTCACCTTCATTCAGGCGGCGCTGTTCCAATGGGTCAATCCCAAGGCCTGGGTCATGGCGGTGACCGCCATTGCCACCTACACTTTGCCCGACAATTATTTCCGATCGGTCCTACTGGTGAGCCTTGCGTTCGGCGCTGTAAATTTACCGTCGGTCAGCACATGGGCGCTGTTCGGCACGGCGCTAAAGCATGTGCTGAACAATCCGCGCGTGTTGCGGGTGTTCAATATTACCATGGCGGTGCTGCTCGTGCTCTCGCTCGCGCCGCTGCTCTATCACTGAGCGGCGATCTGGGCGGCCTTTTGCACCAACACTTCGGCCTGGCGGATCGAAGCGTAGTCGATCAAGCGGCCATCGAGGGAGACCGCACCCTTGCCGGCTTTGGCGGCTTCCTCCATCGCCACAATGATGCGCTTGGCGCGGGTGACGTCGGCTTCCGAGGGGCTCATTACGTCATTGGCGAGTGCAATTTGCGACGGATGGATGGCCCATTTGCCTTCGCAGCCCAGCACCGCGGCGCGAAGGCCCGCGGCGCGGAAGGCATCGGCATCGGAGAAATTACCGAAGGGGCCATCGACCGGGCGGAGGCCATTGGCGCGTGCGGCCACCACCATGCGCGCGATGGCATAGTGCCACATGTCGCCCCAATGGGTTTGGCGCGAGCCATCGGGCAGAGGCTCGGTGAGGACGGCGTAATCCTGGTTAGCGCCGCCAATGGAGGTGGTGCGGGCCTTGGTCGAAGCGGCGTAATCGGCGACGCCGAAATGTAGCGACTCGTTGCGTTTCGAGGCGGCGGCGATTTTGTGAACGTTCTGCATGCCGAGTGCCGTTTCGATGATCATCTCGAAACCAACTCGCTTCTTGCGGCCCTTGGCGGTTTCGATCTGTGTACAGAGCATATCGACGGCGTAGACGTCGGACGCGGTTCCGACCTTGGGGATCATTATGAGGTCGAGGCGGTCGGAGGCCTGTTCGAGGACATCGACGACATCGCGGTACATATAATGAGTGTCGAGGCCGTTGATGCGGACGGAGAGGGACTTTTTCCCCCAATCGAGATCGCCGATGGCCTGGATGATGTTCTTGCGCGCCTGCGCCTTGTCGTCGGGAGCGACCGCGTCCTCGAGATCGAGGAACACGACGTCGGCGGCGGACTTAGCCGCCTTTTCAAAAAGCTGTGGCTGGCTGCCGGGCACCGCCAGCTCGCTGCGGTTAAGGCGCGCTGCCGCCTGCTCGACGTTGAAAAAGCTCATTGGTTCGATCCCTTGATTATGAGAAGGCGGGTAAATAGCCGCCTTCGGCGCAAAAGCGCAATGGGGGTGCGACAATCCGGCACGCCCATTTCAACAGTTCACGGATTATCAGCGCCGTGCGATTAATGGAAAGCGATAGCTTGGGAA
>JBGTNZ010000196.1:0-6028 GCA_041742805.1 Aestuariivirga sp. | reverse complement strand
CAGTCTTGAGCGCGGCCACGATATCATCGGTCATCCGCGCCAGATCATCTGGCGGAATGGCGCTCGGCTGAGGCGGCGCTTCGGCCACTGTCTGTTCAAGAGTTTCGGTCACAGGAAAATCCTTTGTGCAGAGATAAGCGCTTCCGCCAGCGCGTCAACCTCTTCGTGGGTGTTGTACATCCCGAAGGAGGCGCGGCAGGTGGCGGTAACGCCGAAGCGGGCCAACAGCGGCTGGGCGCAATGAGTGCCGGCGCGCACGGCGACACCGGAGCGGTCGATCACGGTCGCCACGTCATGGGCATGGGCGCCCGCCATGTTGAAGGCTACGATGGCGCCCTTGTTCTTGGCGCGACCGTAGATGTGCAGGGAATTGATCTGGGAGAGGCGTTGCATGGCGTAGTCACGAAGGCTGGCTTCATGGGCGGCGATGTTGGTGACACCGATGCCGCGCATGTAGTCGAGTGCCGCGCCAAGGCCGATCGCCTGGACGATGGCGGGAGTTCCCGCCTCGAAACGGTGGGGCGGATCGTTGTAGGTGATGCCTTCGGTCGTCACCTCGTTGATCATCTCGCCGCCACCCTGATAGGGGGGCATGCGCTTCAAATGCTCGGCCTTGCCATAGAGGACGCCGATGCCGGTGGGGCCATAAGTCTTGTGGCCGGTGAAGACGTAGAAGTCGGCATCGAGGGCGGTGACATCGACGGGCATGTGCACCGCCGCCTGGCTGCCATCGACAAGCACGGGGATGCCTCGCGCGTGGGCCAGCTTGATGACGTCAGCCATCGGCACCACGGTGCCAAGGGCGTTCGACATGTGGGTGAGCGCTACGATTTTCGTTTTGGGCGTCAGCAGCCTCTCGAATTCATCGAGGAGAAAATTGCCTTCGTCGTCGATAGGCGCCCATTTGATGACAGCACCCCTTCGCTCCCGGTGGAAATGCCATGGCACGATGTTGGAGTGATGCTCCATGATTGAGAGCACGATCTCGTCCCCCTCGCCGATTACCAGCCCGCCGAAACTCTGGGCCACGAGATTGATGGCTTCCGTGGCGTTGCGGGTGAAAATCACTTGATCCTTCGACGGAGCATTCAGGAAAGCGCGGACGCTCTCGCGCGCGTCCTCGAAGGATTGCGTCGCAGTATTCGACAGGAAATGCAGGCCGCGATGGACGTTGGCGTATTCGCCCGTATAACTCTTCGTCATGGCGTCCAGCACCGCTTGCGGCTTCTGAGCCGAAGCCGCATTGTCGAGATAAACGAGCGGCTTGCCGTAAATCTGGCGCGACAGGATCGGGAAGTCGCGGCGAATGGCAGCGACGTCATACGCAGGACGAATCTGGCGCGGGGCCTGGTTCACTTCACTCTCCGGTGTTGGGTGAGCCAGGTAGCGGCATAGCTGGTGAGCGCCTCGCGGATGCCATCGTGCTCGATCGTCTCGAAGGCTTCGCCCACGAAGGCCGCGATCAAAAGAGACTTGGCTTCGTTTTCAGGAACACCGCGTGAACGCAGATAAAATATGTGATCCTCGTTGAGGTCGCCCGAGGTAGCGCCGTGGCCGCAGACAACGTCATCGGCAAAGATTTCCAGCTCGGGCTTGGCATCAAATTCCGCCGTATCCGAGAGAAGAAGCGCGTGGCTCGATTGCTTGCCATCGGTCTTCTGGGCATCGCGCCTGACGATAACTTTGCCCTGAAAGATGCCGCGCGCGTTTTCGTCCATGACGCATTTGAACAGTTCGCGGCTTGTGCAATGGGGCACCGCATGATCGACGACAAGGCGTGTGTCGGCATGTTGTTTGCCCGCCAGCAGATAGGCGCCGGAGATTTTTGCATCACCGCCCTCGCCGCTAAACTGGTAGGTGCCGTTCTGGCGGGTAACGCGCCCGCCCGAGGTCAACGTGAAATCGCGAAGGGTGGCGTTCTTGCCCAATGTCACATGTGCATGGGCGAGATGCAGCGCCGCAGGTGCTTCGCATTCGATCTTGATCCGATCCAGCCTGGCGCCCTCACCGAGTACTACTTCGGTGACGCTGTTGGCGAGATAGGCGCCCTCCCCCACATGGGTTTCGATGATGGTTGCGGAAGCGCCCGCAGCGATCTCGATCATATTTCTAGTGGCGATGGTGCGGGGTTCCGCATCGGTGGTGAGGAACACGAGTTCAACAGGCCTATCGGCGGTGCCGGACAATTTCAACCTCGCGCCATCAGTGGCGAAGGCCTGATTCATTTGCAGCACCGGCTCGTCCGCCGTCAAGCGCGAGACGGTGTCCCCATTGGCCAGCTTCGAGTGGGCGGCATCATGGTGACCGTTGACAAAGACCATGCGCGTGGCCGCGACCTTGGCAAAGCACGACGCCTTGATCATGCGCGCCACGTCCGCCTTCTTCGCTGGAACATCCAGGCGCGGCGGATAGGGGCGGTCGATCAGTGTACGGAGGTTCGTCCATTTCCAATCCTCCATACGGGGATTGGGCAGCAGCTCGCCGCCATAGGCCAACTCGGCGGCCGTTCTGGTCAGCGCCACATTCATGCCGCATCCTTCTCGAATTCAGCGTAACCCTTTTCTTCTAGTTCGAGCGCCAAGGTTCTGTCACCGGACTTTACGATGCGGCCCTGGGACAGGACATGCACCTTGTCTGGAACGATGTAGTCAAGCAGGCGCTGGTAATGGGTAATGACGATCATGGCGCGCTCGGGTGAGCGCAATGCGTTAACCCCGTCGGCCACGATGCGCAGCGCATCGATGTCTAGCCCTGAATCAGTTTCATCGAGGATGCAGAGCGATGGCTCAAGCACCGCCATCTGCAAGATTTCGGCGCGCTTCTTTTCACCGCCGGAAAAGCCCACATTCACGGCACGCTTCAGCATATCGGTGCCAATGTTGAGCGTGGCGGCGCGATCCTTGACCAGGCGCATGAAATCAGGCGTCGAGAGCTCCTTTTCGCCGCGCGATTTCTTCTGGGCGTTCAACGCCACCTTGAGGAACTGCATGGTGGCGACGCCGGGAATCTCGATTGGATACTGGAAGGCGAGGAACACGCCCTTCGCGGCCCGTTCGTCCGGTGCCATGGCAAGAAGGTCCTCGCCCTTGTAAGTGACAGAGCCTTCGGTCACTTCGTAGCCCGCGCGGCCCGCCAGCACATAGGACAGCGTCGATTTGCCGGAACCGTTCGGCCCCATGATGGCATGAACCTCACCCGGCATCACGCTGAGAGAAAGGCCATTGACGATGGCGCGGTCTTCTTCCGCGAGTTTGACGTGAAGGTTATTGATTTCGAGCATTGATGGCCTCAAATATTTGTCATCGCCGGACTTGTTCCGGCGACCCATCGGGCCGCTGGCTCAGGCGCTGGAGTTGATTGATGGATGGGTCCCCGGGACAAGCCCGGGGATGACAGAGGAAGCGGAGTCATCCGACGCTCCCCTCGAGCGAGATGCCGATCAGTTTCTGCGTTTCCGCCATGAATTCCATCGGTAGATGTTGCAGCACATCGCGGACGAAGCCGTTGACGATCAAGGCCACCGCCTCCTCCTGCGATAGACCCCGGGACATGCAGTAGAACATCTGGTCGTCGGAAATTTTCGAGGTCGTCGCCTCGTGTTCGAACTGGGCGGTTGAGGTCTTGGCTTCGATATAGGGCACGGTGTGGGCGCCGCATTTGTCGCCGATCAGCAGCGAGTCGCACTGAGTGAAGTTGCGGGCGTTCGTCGCCTTGCGGTGGGCGGACACGAGGCCGCGATAGGTATTGTCGCTGCGGCCCGCGGCGATGCCCTTGGAGATGATGCGGCTTGAGGTGTTCTTGCCGAGGTGTATCATCTTGGTGCCGCTATCGACCTGCTGGCGGCCGTTGGAAATCGCGATCGAATAGAACTCGCCGCGCGAGTCGTCGCCGCGCAGGATGCAGCTTGGGTATTTCCAGGTGATGGCGGAGCCGGTCTCGACCTGCGTCCAGGAGATCTTCGAGCGAGGCCCGCGGCAATCGCCGCGCTTCGTCACGAAATTGTAGATGCCGCCCTTGCCCTCGGCATCGCCCGGGTACCAGTTCTGCACTGTCGAATATTTGATCTCGGCATCGTCCAGCGCGATGAGTTCCACCACGGCGGCATGAAGCTGGCTTTCATCGCGGGTGGGTGCCGTGCAGCCTTCGAGATAGGAGACGTAGGCGCCCTTGTCGGCGATGATCAGTGTGCGTTCGAACTGGCCGGTATTCTTGGCATTCATGCGGAAATAGGTGGAGAGCTCCATGGGGCAGCGGGTGTTCGGCGGCACGTAGACGAAAGAGCCGTCGGAGAATACCGCCGAGTTGAGCGCCGCATAGAAATTGTCGCCCTGTGGCACCACGGAGAACAGATATTTCTTCACCAGTTCAGGATGCTCGCGCACCGCTTCGGAAATCGAGCAGAAGATGACGCCCGCCTTGGCGAGTTCCGCCTTGAACGTGGTGACGACGGAAACCGAATCGAACACGGCATCGATGGCGACACGGCCCGTGCCATATTCACCGCCGCCATCGCTATCGAGTTCGCTCTTCTCGCCCTGCTTGCGCACGCCCGCGAGGATTTCCTGTTCCTTCAGCGGAATGCCGAGCTTGGCGTAGGTCTCCAGAAGTTTGGGATCGATCTCGTCGAGGCTCTTCGGTCCCGCCATGCTCTTGGGAGCGGCGTAATAATACAGATCCTGGAAATCGATCTTCGGATAGTGCACCCGCGCCCAGGTGGGCTCCACCATCTGAACCCAGCGGCGATAGGCTTCGAGACGCCACTCCAGCATCCAGGACGGCTCATCTTTTTTGGCGGAGATGAAGCGGACGGTGTCCTCGTTCAGGCCCTTCGGCGCGAAATCGGATTCGATATCGGTGGTGAAGCCGTACTTATACTTGTCGACTTCGATATCCTTGACGAGTTCGATGGTGTCGAGATCGGCCATTACTAACCTATGCTGCTTTTGCCCGCTGGCGCGCGCTGATGCGGCGCCACGCGGCGATGAAATGTTCGATGTCTTCCGCCGTCGTGTTCCAGCCAAGGCTAACACGGAGGGCGGCGCCGGCGATTTCGGGAGCAACTCCCATGGCGGCGAGCACATGAGATTTCGCGACTTTGCCGGATGAGCAGGCTGAGCCGGACGAAACCGCGATGCCTTCAAGGTCAAAGGCCATGAGCAACGTCTCGGCCTTCAGGCCGGAAACGGCAAAACACGTGGTGTTCGGGAGCCGGTCAGCGCGCCTCCCGAAAATCATCGCGTCTTCAAGCTGTGCCTCAAGCCGGTCGCGCAGGCCTTTGATATCCGGGCGTTCATCGGACACTGCAGCGGCGAAACCGGCAATGGCAGCGATATTTTCCGTGCCGGCCCTGCGGCGCAATTCCTGGCCGCCGCCGTGGATCAGGGGCTCAAGCGAAAGACCGTCGCGGATCACCAGGGCACCGGCGCCCAAGGGCCCGCCGAACTTGTGAGCGGAGACTGTCATAAGGTCAGCGCCAATAAGGCCGAAGTTCACCGGAATCTTGCCGAAGGCCTGCACCGCATCCGTGTGCAACAGCGCGCCTTGTTCATGCACCAGCGTGGCTATGTCGCGGAGCGGCTGGATAACGCCGGTTTCATTGTTGGCGAGCAACACGCTGACCAAAGTTTTGGCTCCGGGCAGCATCGACCGAAGCGCATCGATGTCGAGAACCCCGTGCGGGGTGACTGGGATCGTCTCGACGCTCTTGCCGGAGGCTTTCGCAGCCTCGATGACCGAAGGATGTTCAGCGGTCGAGATCAGCAGCCGATCAACATCAAGGCCCTTGATCGCCAGGTTGTTCGCTTCGCTGCCACCGCTGGTGAACACCACCAAGGGCGCCATGACGCCGAGTTCCCTGGCTAGGGCTTCGCGTGCGTCATCGATGAGCTTGTGAGCCGCGCGGCCCTCTTGGTGCACCGAGGAAGCATTGCCCGCTAGCTCCAATGCCGCCAGCATCGCCGCCTTGGCGGCGGGCCGAAGGGGACTGGTGGCGTTATGGTCCAGGTAGGTCCTCAAACGCCCGGCCTCC
>JBGTNZ010000195.1:0-6678 GCA_041742805.1 Aestuariivirga sp. | reverse complement strand
GACCCCGAACTCGCCAAGGAGATCGAGATAAAGGGCTGGGACTATCCCCGCCATCTCGCCGGCCGGTTATTCTCCGTGGTGGTGCACGGCGACACGGCGGGCGTCGAAACCTTGCGCCGCAGCCTCGCCGACTGGCTGAAGGACATAGGCTTGATCCAGGCCGGCGGCGATGCGGTGCTCGACAGGTACATCGGCTATTTCGGCACCTACGCCGAAAGCCACCTCGATCTCGATGAAGACAAGGCGGTGCAGGAAGAAGTGCGCAACGCAGCGCGCTCCTTGGTCGAAGCCGTCAGGCTGACGCGCGCTGGAAAATTCCGCCAACCCGATGCGAAGCTGGAAGAAGTAAGGCCGAAATAACTTCCCTTCTCCCCTTCGGGGAGAGGGAATTACGCCGCCTCCGCCTTCCGCGATGCCACCACCTGTTCCGCGGCACGGCCCACGAGTTCGGCCATGTGGTCGTGTTTGTAGGTGAAAGTGCCGACGCCCGCCGTCGCCGAGCGGAGTTCGATGATGAGGGAGCCGATCTCCGACTCGGGCATATGCGCTTTCACCGTATCCCAGCCGGGCCAGTCTTCGCGGCCATCGAAACCAAGCAACTGGCCGCGATGGCCTGTGACGATCTGATTGATGCGCGAGGTCGCCCCACTCGGCACATGAATCTCCACCGCCACGATTGGCTCCAGTAGCACCGGCGTGCATTGCGGCATGCCCTCGCTCATGGCGATGCGCGCCGCCGTCTTGAACGCCATCTCCGAGGAATCGACATCGTGATAGGATCCGTCCGACAAATTCACAGTAAAATCCACCACCTTGAATCCGAGCGGCCCATGGATCATCCACTCCCGCACGCCCGTTTCAACGGCGGGGATATATTGCTTCGGCACCACGCCGCCGGTGATCGTGTCGGTGAACACGAAACCATCGCCCCGCGGCAGCGGCTTGATCTCCACCACGATGTCGCCGAACTGGCCATGGCCGCCGGACTGTTTCTTGTGGCGTCCGCGAATCTGCGTCGATTTGCGGATCGTCTCCTTGTAGGCGATGCGCCGTGGCCGCGATTGCGCCCGTATGCCGAATTTCCCTTCCAACCGTTCCAGCGCCACGCGGAGATGCATTTCCCCCTGCCCCCAAAGCACCATCTCGTGCGTATCGGTATTGTGCTCTAGCGCCAGCGAGGGATCTTCCTCCACCAGCTTGGCGATGGCGCTGGTCAGCTTCACTTCGTCCTTCCGGTCGCTCACCGACAGCGCCATGCCGTAAACGGGCGCCGCTTTCTGGATCGCGGCAAGCTGCGGCGTGGTTCCCTTGGTGGTGGAGATGGTTTCTCCGGTTCCGACATTTTCGAGACGGCCCAGCGCCACTGTATCTCCGGCGGCAGCCTTCGCGATCTTCGCCTGGTTCTGGCCCATCAGCGTAAAAACGCCGGCGCAACGGGCATCTTGGCCCCGGCCGCCATGAAACACCGCGCCATCGGCAACCTCGCCCTTGAGAATGCGGGCAAGCGACAGCTTGCCCCCATGCGCCGTGTGGAATGTCTTGAGCACTTGCGCCACGGTGCCGCCATTGGCCTTGAGGCCCAGGCGCTTTTCCGTATCCGCAATGCCCGGTGCCTCGTGGCGCAGCGCCTTAAGCAGGCGGCCCACGCCATTGCCATGCTCGGCTGAGCCAAACAGCACCGGCGTGATCAAGCCTTCCGAAAGCTCGCGCGTCAAATCGGCGAACACCCGGTCCCGCGGCGGCTCCATGTCGGAGAGCAACTGTTCCATCAATTCATCGTCATGATCGGCGAGCTTCTCCAGCATGGCGAAGCGCTCGCTCTTTTCCAGCTCCGCCGCATCCGCCGGCATGTCGATCGCCTGGCTTTCCGCGTGCTCGCGATAGACGAAGGCCCGCTCAAGTGCCAGATCGATAAATCCGGTGACGATGCCGCCTTTGAGGATGGGCAACTGCCGCAGAACCAGGGGCTTGGAACTGGCGGGCTGCAACCAGAGGAGCACATCCCGCGGCGAGGATTCCGTCTTGTCGATCTTGTTGATGAACAGGAAGCGCGGGATCGCCAGTTCATCGAGTTGCTTGAGGATGAGTTGCAGCGCCGGCGCCTTCTTGTCGTCCGCCTCGCACACGACAATAGCCGCATCGCAACCCGCTAGCGCCGCGCGTTGGTCCTGGGTGAATTCGATGGAGCCGGGGCAATCGACGAAGGTATAGCTGTCGCCCAGAAAATTCGTGGTGGCGGCGTTGAGTTCAACGCTCATGCCGTGGCTCCGGGCTTCGGGCGCCGCATCGCCAATGGTTGATTTATCCGAGATTTTCCCCTGCCGCGGTATGCCGCCGGTACGGAACAGCAGGGCTTCGAGCAGTGTCGTCTTGCCGCTGAGATAGGGGCCCACCAATGCAATGCACCGCGGGCCCTGAACTCGTCTGCCGGTGTTTGTATCCATGGTTTTTTCTCCCTGGCCTCCCATGCTCGCGCCAAATCCGAAGCTTGGCAAGCCCCTGCTTGACCCCGGCCGCAGCGGCAAAAAAAACAGCCCCGGCGCTAAAGGCCGCTGACAAACGAAAGGGCCGGACCAACGGCCCGGCCTTGTGTGACACCAGGTCGCTGCTTACTCTACATAGTCGAGGCGAAGCCCCGCGATGCCCGCTGCGATATTGAGCCCCGTCTGCGCCTGGACGCTGATCGGCTGGAGGTTGACGGTCTTTTTAAACCCGCCGACCAGCACATTGGCGCCGAGGCCGCCAATTACCGTCACTTCAGCGGAAGCGCCGCCGTAACTGCCCTCAAGGGCGCCCCGCTTCACCTTGCCGGGGGCGAACACCGCCCATGCGACCTGGCTTCTGCCGGTCACTCCGATGTCGATGCCGAATTTGTCAATGGAACCATGGTAATTCTCGTCGCCGCGCGCGCCTGAGAACACACAGTCGATGCCCTTAGACGAGCCGATGATGAACCCAACGCCACCCTCGATCTCGCAGGACAGAACTCCGATTTTGACGCCCTCTTTGGCCGCTTCGGCGGCGGTCATGGTAAGGCCAAGGGCAATCAGAGATGTTAAGACAAATTTTTGCATTTGCAGTTCCTTTGTGAAGCAGTCCCAAACGATTTACCCGCCAATATAGACGGAATCACCATACACAAGCGGTTTCGTGGCAAAAAGGTTCCCGGCTTGCTCTTTGCGGCGGTTGCCCCCATGTTCGCGAAAACGGATTCCGCCGATAATGGATATTTCCACCGCGACTTTGCTGGCCATAGGCCAGATTATCTGGATCGACCTTCTGCTTTCCGGCGACAACGCGGTGGTGATAGCACTTGCCTGCCGCTCCCTTCCGGAGAGACAAAGACGCTGGGGCATCATCTTTGGCGCCAGCGCCGCCATTATCCTCCGCATCTTGTTCGCACTTGTTATTTCCCAGATTCTGCTAGTGCCGTTCCTCATGACGGTTGGCGGTGTCCTGCTGCTGTGGATCGCGGTCAAGCTACTGCGGGGCGAGCAGGCGGACGAGCAAAACATCCCCGCTTCCGAAAAGCTCTGGCAGGCCGTTCGCACCATCGCCATGGCCGACGCCGTGATGAGCCTTGATAATGTCGTCGCCATTTCGGCGGCCTCGGGCGGCAACTATTGGCTCTTCATCTTCGGGCTCGCCGTATCGATTCCGCTGATCGTTGTGGGCGCCACGCTGATCACCGGCCTCATCCAGCGCTTTCCGCTTTTCATCTGGGCCGGTGCTGCCCTCCTCGGCTGGATCGGCGGCGAAATGATCGCCAGGGATCCCGCGCTCCATAATCTCGGCATGCCAGCCGGCACGGCGTTTCATTATGCCCTGGCCACGGCGGGCGCTCTCGCGGTCGTTATTGTGGGCTATTGGCGGAAGCGCCGCGAAGCCGCCAATTCACCGGAACTGGCCGCCCTAAACCGGGGCTCATCGCGCAAAGTAAGGCTGTCCTTCAGGCGCGGCCAATAAAATCTTTTTTCCCCAACTCCACGCCATTGTGGCGCAGGATGTTGTAGGCGGTCGCCAGGTGGAAATAGAAATTCGGCAATGCGTAGCTGGCCAGATATGCCGCGCCGGTAAGGCTCGTATCCTGCCCGCCCACCTTGATGGTGACGGTGCGTTTTGCCGCCCCGTCAAACTGAACACTCTTCAGTGTGCCAAGAAAATCCAGCGCCTTGCCAATACGCGCCTGTAGCTCCGCGAAAGTCTTTTCCTCATCGGCAAAACTCGGCACCGGTATTCCCGCCAGCCTCGCCCCAATTCCCTTGGCAAAATCGGTGACGAGCTGCACCTGCCGCGTCAAATGATACATATCGGGAAAAAGCCTCGCCTGAAGAATCGCATCCGCCTCGATCTTCTTCATTTCGCAATGCCCTTCGGCTTTCTTGAGGATGGCCGAAAGCCCTTTCAGGAAATTGATCAGCACCGGCACCGAACTATCAAACATGATTTAGCTATTCCCTATCTCAAATTGCCGCAAAAGCGCTGGATGCGCTGGCAGGCCTCGGTCAGCATCTCGGTCCCCGTCGCATAAGAGATGCGGAAGAAGGGCGACAGGCCGAAAGCGCCGCCATGTACCGCCGCCACGCCTTCAGCGGCGAGGAGCTCAGTGACGAAGTCTTCATCGTTCCTGATCGCATTGCCCGAAGGGGCGGTCTTGCCGATGGTTCCAGCGCACGAGGGATAGACATAGAACGCGCCCTCGGGCGTGGGGCACGAGAGGCCGCTCGCCTGATTGAGCATCGAGACGACGAGATCGCGGCGCTCCTTGAACACCTTGTTGTTGGCGGCGATGAAATCCTGATCCCCATTGAGCGCTTCAACCGCCGCCCATTGCGCGATCGATGACGGGTTCGACGTGGACTGCGATTGCAGCTTCGACATGGCCTTGATCAATTTCTCCGGTCCCGCGCCATAGCCAATGCGCCAGCCCGTCATGCAATAGGCCTTGGACACGCCGTTCATGGTGAGCGTGCGGTCATAGAGCCTGGGCTCGATCTGGGCCGGCGTCGTGAATTCGAAATCGTCATAGACGAGATGCTCGTACATATCGTCGCTCAGCACCCAGACATGGGGGTGCTTCACCAAAACGTCGGTCAGGGCTTTCAGCTGGCTCTTCGAGTAAGCCGCTCCGCTCGGGTTCGACGGCGAGTTGAGGATCAGCCACTTGGTCTTGGGCGTGATCGCCTTTTCAAGTTCCGCCGCTTGCAGCTTGAAACCATACTCCAGCTTGCAGTCCACGATCACCGGCGTGCCGCCCGCCAGCATGACGATGTCGGGATAGCTCACCCAATAGGGTGCCGGAATGATGACTTCATCGCCGGGATTGACCGTGGCCATCAGCGCATTGAACAGCACCTGCTTGCCGCCGGAGCCGACCGAAACCTGCGACGGCGTGTAATCGAGCCCGTTCTCGCGCTTGAACTTCGCTGAGATCGCGGCCTTCAATTCAGCGATGCCATCGACCTGCGTATATCTCGTCTTGCCCGCGTGGATGGCGTCGATTGCCGCCTTCTTGATGTTGCCGGGGGTGTCGAAATCGGGTTCACCCTGCGCCAGGCCGATGATATCGCGGCCCGCCGCCTTCAGCGCCATGGCCTTGTTGGAAATGGCGATGGTGGCGGAAGGCTGTATGCGGTTGAGCGCGTCTGAAATGAACGCCATGTTGAACGGACCTCTGAAAAACCCGGCGCAAGTCCTAGAACCTGCCACCGTCCGCGGCAAGCCTCATCAAGCTCACGGGAAATGTGCCATCATGGGCCATGAACGATCGGCCCTTTCTCATCGCGGGCGGCGGCATCGCCGGTCTTGCCGCCGGCTTGGCGCTGGCTCGAATTGGCCGGGGTGCTCAAATCTTCGAGCGCGCCCAAGCCTTCGAGGAAGTGGGCGCCGGACTCCAGATGAGCCCCAACGCTATCCGCGCGCTGCGCTGGCTGGGTGCATGGGACGCGATTGAACCCGATTGCGTCACTCCTTCGGAAATCCACATCCGCAACGGGCGCTCAGGTGCGATGCTGCAACGGATTGCGCTGGGAAAAACTTTCGAAGCGCGTTTCGGGGCGCCCTACCATGTCGCCCACCGCGCCGATTTGTTGAAAGGCCTTCTTCAAACGATACCGGCCAGCGTCGCACTTCATACCGGCAGGACGGTTGAGCAAGCCCACACCACAGGTGACGGCGTGCGCCTCCATTTCGCCGGCGGGTCCGTCGCCGAAGGCGTTGCCCTTATCGCCGCCGATGGCATCAATTCTGTAATCCGCAACGTCATCTTGGGTGACGGCGAACCGGAATATAGCGGCCATGTCATCTACCGGTCGCTTCTGCCCTTCGAAAAGGTGCCGCTTTCCATCGCTGCCGATTGCGTAACCCTGTGGCTCTATCCCGGCGGCCATGTCGTCCATTACCCCGTCAGCAACTGGCGGCAGTTTAACATTGTCGCGGTTTTGGATGGCCCCTGGCGCGGGGCTAGCTGGGGCAGGCCCGCCAGCAAGTCGGAAATCGCCAATGGATTTTCCGATGCCGCCAATCCGCTGGCGGAGGTGCTTGCGGCTATCCCCGCGTGGACGAAATGGGCTGCGTCGGATCGCGCACCTTCCCGCTCATGGAGCAGCGGCAACATTGTGCTCGTGGGCGACGCCGCCCACGCCAGCCTTCCCTATTTGGCGCAAGGTGCCGCCATGG
>JBGTNZ010000194.1:0-3968 GCA_041742805.1 Aestuariivirga sp. | reverse complement strand
GATTTGCAGAAGGGCCGTCCCATGGATCGCCTGGTGTGCGGCGATGTGGGCTTCGGAAAAACCGAAGTGGCGCTGCGCTCCGCCTTCGTCGCCGCGATGAATGGAAAACAAGTTGCCGTCGTGGTGCCGACGACGCTTCTGGCCCGCCAGCACTATGCAACTTTCACGGCGCGCTTCAAGGGATTGCCGCTCAACATCGCGCTGGCCTCTCGCCTTGTGGCGCGGAAGGAACTGGAGGCGGCCAAGGCCGGCCTCGCGGCGGGGGATATTGATATCATCGTGGGAACCCACGCGTTGCTGGCGGATAGCATCAAGTTCCGTGATCTCGGCCTTCTGATCATCGACGAGGAACAGCATTTTGGCGTGCGCCACAAGGAACGCCTTAAGGAAATGCGCGCTCATGTTCATGTGCTCACGCTGACGGCGACGCCGATCCCCCGCACACTGCAGCTAGCTCTGTCGGGCGTGCGGGAACTCTCGCTTATCACCACGCCACCGCTCGACCGGCTGGCGGTCCGCACCTACATCTCGCCTTTCGATCCGGTCGTCATCCGCGAGTTCCTGCTGCGCGAGCATTTCCGCGGCGGGCAGAGCTTCTATGTATGTCCGCGCATTTCCGAACTCGATGAGATCGCCGCTTTCCTCCGCGCCAGCGTGCCGGAAATCAAGTTCCGCGTGGCCCACGGCCGCATGCCGCCCACTGAACTCGAAGACATCATGTCGGGCTTCTACGACCGGAAGTTCGACGTGCTGCTGTCGACAACTATCGTTGAATCCGGACTCGATATTCCAACCGCCAACACGCTCATCATCCACCGCGCCGATATGTTCGGCCTCGCACAGCTTTACCAGTTGCGGGGCCGCGTCGGCCGTTCGAAGCAGCGGGCCTATGCGCTGTTCACCACGCCCGCCAACAAGCCGCTCACCGCCACCGCGGAAAAACGCCTCAAGGTTCTGCAATCGCTCGACTCGCTGGGTGCCGGTTTTACCCTGGCCAGCCACGATCTTGACTTGCGTGGCTCCGGCAATCTTCTCGGCGAGGAGCAATCCGGTAACATCAAGGAAGTGGGCTACGAGCTTTACCAGACCATGCTTGAGGAAGCCGTGGCCAAGCTCCGCACCGGCGAAGACACGCTCGAGGAGGCGGGCGCCTGGTCGCCGCAGATCAACATCGGCACCTCAGTGCTCATCCCTGAAACCTATGTCGAGGACTTGCAGGTGCGCCTCGGCCTCTATCGCCGCCTCGCCGATCTCGCCGATCAGGCAGCGGTCGATGGTTTCGCGGCCGAGCTGCATGACCGTTTCGGCCCACTGCCGGAAGAGGTGCACCATTTGCTGGAGGTCGTGTCCATCAAGCTCCTATGCCGCGCTGCCAATGTGGCGAGCGTCGATGCAGGCCCCAAGGGCGCCGTCATCGGCTTTCGCGGTGATGTCTTCGCCAATCCGCCGGCGCTGGTCGACTGGATCACAGGGCAGGGCACTTTGGCGAAACTTCGCGGCACCGACATGAAGCTCGTCATCATGCGAAACTGGGACAAACCCGAAGAACGCTTAAAAGGTACCCGCCGCTTGATGCAGACGCTGGTGAAGCTGGCGGGATAACTCCTTCTCCCCTCGCGGGGGAAGGTGGATGGCGCCGCAGGCGCGAGACAGATGAGCTGGTTCAGCGAGTCCTATCGTCAGCCATTTTACTCGCTGAACCGCCCCCTCATCCGGCGCTGCGCGCCACCCTCCCCCGCGAGGGGGAAGGGAGAATGGCGATGGGTTCAGCGCACGAAGTGCAAAGCCTGATAGTCTTTCCGGAAGGCAATCACATCGCAACGGACCTTCTCCGGTTCCTCGTTGTGGATCATCACCCGGGCTATAAGGCGGGCGATCTTCGCTATGGCGGCTTCTTCCATTCCGAAGCGCGTTACTTCCTGCGTGCCCATGCGGATGCCGTTGAGATCGCCCGCCACGGGCGCAATGGGGAGACCGATGCCGCATGCCAGGATGTTGGCGCGGGCAAGATGCTTCGAGGCCCTGTGCCCACCGCCATGAGGCGCCGCATGGAGGGCGAGGTGATGGCTCTCCGTATGCGGACGGCCTTCAATGCCATGCACCGCGAGCCCCTCAGCCGCCAACGCACTACTCAAGCTTTGCGCATTGCGGATACATTGATCGGCATAGGCTTCGCCGTGTTCAAGAAGATCCAACACCGAAAGCGCCAGCGCCGCCGTCTTACCGAGATCGAAATTGGCGGTGAGGCCGGGATAGGCAATCCTGTCGAGGCGCTCCGCCAAATCCTTCTCGGTGGTTACCACCAAGCCAGATGGCGGGCCGCCGAACGCTTTGTAAGTCGACATGGTCATCAGATGCGCACCCTCCGCCAGGGGCTGCTGGAAACGCCGTCCGGCAATCATTCCGCCCATGTGCGCGGCATCGTAAAGCACTAGCGCACCCACCTCATCGGCGATCGCCCGGACGTCCCGCACGGGGTAGGGATAAAGGCAAAGCGAACCCGCAACTGTGATAAGTTTCGGTTGCAGGCATTTTGCGTCGCGCCTTAGCGCGTCGAGATCGATGGTCATGCGCGCGCCATCGTGCGGCACGGGGTGGATGTCGAGGCCGTAAAGGCCTGCCGCTCCATTTGCATGATGGGTGACGTGGCCGCCCATTTCGCCGGTGAAGGCCATGATGCGGTCGCCGGGTTTTGTAACCGCCATGAAGCAATAGAGATTGGCCAGAGCACCCGAGCCCACGCGGATTTCGGCATAGGGCGCATTGAACAGGCGCTTCACCAGATTTTCCGTGATGACCTCAATGGCGCCCGCGTGTT
This sequence comes from Aestuariivirga sp., assembly GCA_041742805.1. GTDB lineage: Bacteria > Pseudomonadota > Alphaproteobacteria > Rhizobiales > Aestuariivirgaceae > Aestuariivirga. The sequence continues at coordinate 1,150 of JBGTNZ010000194.1, read as the reverse complement.
CCATGCCCATTTCATATTTGTCGCCCGGATAACCGAGGCTTGGCCGGTTGCCGAGCGAGCGCGAGAGCAGGGCGGCGGCGCGGGGGTTCATCACATTGGTGCCGGCGTTGAGGCCCAGGGATTCACGGTCAAGGTGGCGTTCGTGATCGCCGATCAGCCGCATCAAATTCGCTTCGACCGCGGCAAAATCATCAGCCTTGCCGAGCAGGCGTTCCACGTCCGCAATGGCGGTGGCGCATTCGGCGGGCAGCCAGGGTTTTTCGGAACTGGGACGAATGTTCATGGAATGCGCCACAGCGTTGTTGCATCGAAGCCGGGGAGGGGCTGCCTTTCGGGCCTGCCGATATGGGTCCAGCGCGCCAGCCATTGGCCGCCGGCGTCATAGAACGGCACCGTGTAAAATCCCGAAACCAGAAGGCGGTCCTCGGCGCGGACGGCGGCAGTGAAATCCTCCCGCGTCGTTGCCGTCAGCAGTGCCGCGATGGCCCGGTCTACGGCGGGATCGGCGATGCCGGGATAGTTGCGGGTGCCTTGAGCATCGCGGCCCTCGGAGCCGAAGTAGAATTTCTGCTCATTGCCGGGGGAGAGCGAATTGAACCAGGTGGCCGGGATCATATCGTAGTCATAGGTGTTCTGGATGGCGGCGAACTGGGCTGAATCGATCACGCGCACTTCCGCCTGGATGCCGATCTGCCGCAGGGTGCGCTGATAATGCAGCGCTATCTTTTCATGTTCCTTGTTCTGCACGGAAATGGTGAAGGCGAATTGTTCGCCCTCAGCGTTGAAAAGCCCCTTGTCTTCCACTTTCCAGCCGGCTTCGGCGAGTAGGCTCACGGCCTTGCGCAACATCTTGCGGTCGCGCCCCGAGCCATCGCTGGCGGGAAGCTGATAGGCGCCGTCGAGCATTTCGGGGCGTAATTTCGCCGCGGCATCGCCCAGGATCTCCCGCTCCAGCTGACTGGCGGGATTGCCCTTCGATGAAAGCTCCGAGCCGGAATAATACCCATAGGTGCGCTTGTAGGCGCCGGAAAACAGATTGGCATTGGCCCATTCGAAATCGAAGGCCATGGTCAGCGCCTCGCGCACCCGCACATCGGCGAAAATCTTGCGCCTTGTGTTGAAGGCGAAGCCCGATGCGGGAGCGGGCGAT
>JBGTNZ010000193.1:0-6524 GCA_041742805.1 Aestuariivirga sp. | reverse complement strand
CAGCGCATCGCCATTGCCCGCGCGCTGATGCTCGATCCGGAAATTCTGGTGCTCGATGAGCCGGTGTCGGCACTCGATGTTTCGATCCAGGCCCAGGTGCTCAATCTCCTCGCCGACATTCAGGAGCGGCACAATCTGGCTTATTTGTTCATCAGCCATGATCTGTCGGTGGTGCGCCATATCGCGGACGAGGTGATGGTGATGTATCTGGGGCGCGCGGTGGAACACGGTCCTCGCGATGCGGTTTTCGCCAATCCGCAGCATCCCTACACGAGGGCGCTCTGGTCGGCGACGCCGCACCCCGATCCCGGCCGCAGGCGCGACCGGATCGTGCTGAAGGGAGAATTGCCTTCGCCCTTGGCGCCGCCGCCGGGATGCACATTCCACCCCCGCTGTCCCCTTTGCTTTGAAATATGTCCGCGGATCAATCCTGCCCTCCTTGCCCATGATGCGAGCCTTGTGGCATGTCACGCGGTGAACCCACCGGAATCGCAGGCTGCCTGACATGACCGAACGTGCCGAACTCTCAACCGGCGAGGCCCTCGTCGGTCTGCTGGAAGCCTATGGCGTCGATACGATCTTCGGCATACCGGGCGTGCATAATGTGGAGATGTACCGCGCCCTGCCGCGCTCGGGGATACGGCACATTCTGGTGCGCCACGAACAGGGCGCCGGCTTCATGGCCGACGGCTATGCGAGAGCCACCGGCAAGCCCGGCGTGTGCTTCACCATAACGGGGCCGGGGCTTCTCAATATCCTGACTCCGATGGGGCAGGCCTGGTCCGACTCCAGCAATGTGCTGGTGATTTCATCGGCACTTGATATCGGCGATGGGGCGCAGGGGCGTGGGCGGTTACATGAGATGCTTGATCAGCGCGGCGCCGCGGCGACGGTGACCAGTCTCGCCATCCGGGCTTACACGCCGAAGGATGTGCGCGACGGCGTGGCGCGTGCTTTTGCCAGTTTTGCCAGCGGCAGGCCGAGACCCGTCTATCTCGAAATCCCGCTCGATCTTCTGAAGCAACCGGCCGGCGATGGCTGGCATAAACGCAGCGTTCCTCCAAGGGCCACGCCTTCGCTGGCCCTGGTTGCGGCAGCGGTGAAAAAACTCAACGCCGCGAAGCGGCCCGTCATGATCCTGGGCGGTGGCGCATTGCATGCGGGTGTCGCGGCAACTGCCATCGCGGAAAAACTGAAAGCGCCGATTCTGACGACAACGGCGGGCAAGGGGGCCGTCCGGGCCGATCATCCGCTGTGCGTGGGGTGGAAACTTAGCCGGTCCGAGGCATTGACCTTTCTGGCGAAGTCCGATGCGATATTGTGCGCTGGCTCCGAACTCTCGGAAACCGATTTCTGGAACAAAGATGCGGTGATCGACAATAACCTGATCCGCATCGACATCGACCCTGCTTCGCTGGCCAGGCCCCATACGGCGGAAATTGCCATTCTCGGCGACGCCAGGGAAACCCTGGAGGCCATTGCCGCGGGCGTGAGTGAACATCGAGGCTCCCCTTCAACCGCCATAGCCTCCAGCGAGACGGACGATTTGCGCAAGATGCTGAGCGATCCGTTGCGCGATTTATTGACCAGGGTTCTTGCCGTCATCCGTGACTCGCTTCCCGACGAGACGGTCATCGCCTCCGATATGACCCAGATCGCCTATGCTGCAAACGATGTCTTTCCCGTTCATTGCCCGCGCACCTGGCTCCACCCGGTGGGCTTCGGGACATTGGGTTTTGGCCTGCCCGCCGGCATCGGCGCGAAATTCGGTGTTGGCAAGACTCCCGTCGCGGTGTTGGTCGGCGATTACGGCATTCAATACACGCTCAACGAACTGGGCACGGCGGCGGAGCACAAGCTGCCGCTTGTCATCCTCCTGTGGAACAACGATGCGCTGGGCGCCATTCACGACGACATGGTGATGAAAGGTATCCAGCCCAATGCCGTGACATTGAAGAACCCGGACTTCCAGGCATTGGCGAAGGCTTATGGCTGTATCGCCGAGAAGCCCTCCTCGCTCAAGGCGCTGGCGGCGGCGATCAAGGCGGCCCTTTCCGCCGAAGGCCCGACATTGATCGAGATGACCCCTCGCATGGTGAATGGGTGATTGAAGAGGCCCTCATCCGGCCTTCGGCCACCTTCTCCCATGCCTTTGCGGCACGGGAGAAGGCGCATCAATGTTGCCCGAAGGGCGGATGAGGGCCCTTTGGTGAAACCATGAGCGAGCACAGCCAGCTTTCGCTGCTCAAGACCCGCAATTTCCTGCCGCTGTTCGTGGCGCAGGCGATCGGCGCGTTCAACGACAATGCCTTGCGCAATGCCATTGTCATTTTGATCACCTTCGATCTGGCGGTGAACCAAGGATGGAACGCGACGCTCTTCGTGCAGGCGGGAACGGCACTTTTCATCCTGCCGTATTTCCTGTTCTCGGCCATCGCCGGACAGCTTGCGGACAAATACGACAAGGCGGTTCTGGCGCGCCGCATCAAGCTCATCGAAATCGCCGCCATGGCCTTCGGCGCGGCGAGCCTGTGGCTCGACAACCCTTATTTACATCTGACGGTGCTGTTTTTCGCCGGCACGCTGGCGGCGTTCTTCGGCCCGATTAAATATGGCGTGCTGCCGCAATATCTGAAACGCGAAGAATTGATCGGCGGCAACGCCCTGATCGAAGTTGGAACGTTCGTCACCATCCTGCTCGGCACCATGTTTGGCGGTTTCCTTGTGCTCGACTTCCCGTTGGTGGAATCTGGGGGGAAGCTGATACTCTCCGCCGCGCTCATGGGCCTTGCTATCGTCGCCTGGATCGCCGCAATCAAGATGCCGGCGGCCCCTTCCGCCTCGCCCGATCTCAAGTTCGACTGGAACATCGTCCGCCAGACCGGCAAGCTGCTGGGCTACGCGCAGGAGCGCCGCGATGTATTCTGGGCGGTGCTCGGCGCGTCGTGGTTCTGGTTCCTCGGCACCGTCATCCTCGTGCAATTCCCCGTCTTCACCAAGGACGTACTGCTCGCCGACGGTTATGTGGCCAATATCTTCATCGCCACCTTTACTATTGGCATTGGCGCTGGCTCCATGCTCACCAACACCTTGCTGCGGGGCGAGGTGTCGGCCCGATACGTGCCGATCGCCGCCATCATGATGACGGTGTTCCTGATCGATCTCTATTTCGCCGCGGGCGCCGTCAACGCTGCGCTGGCGGGCACGGTGCTGAACGGGCCTTCTGCATTCTTTTCTTTCTTCTCCGGCTGGCGCACCGGATTCGATCTCTTCATGGTGGCCTTTTTCGGCGGGCTTTACGCGGTGCCCCTCAATGCCATCATGCAAAACCGGGCGAGCCCGCCAAAGCGCTCGCGCGTCATCGCCGCCAACAATGTGGTGAACGCGATTTTCATGATCACGGCGACGCTGTCCTCCGCCGTGCTTTTGCAGTTCCTGACGCCGCGCGGCCTGTTCCTGTGCCTGGGCCTTGCCAACGCGGTCGCGGCGGTTTTGATCTGCCGCCTGTTGCCGCAGGAACTGGTGGCAAATCTGTTACGGCAAGTGTTCCGCCTGCTCTACCGGGTCGAGGTGAAGGGTCTCGAGAACTTCGCCGCCGCCGGGCGGAGGGCGGTGATCGTCGCCAATCATACCTCGATGCTCGATGGTCCCCTGCTCTCGGCGTTCTTGCCGGAGCGCTGCGGCTTTGCCATCAACAGCCATATGGCGCGGAAATGGTGGGCGAGGCCGGCTTTCTTTTTCTTTGACATGATCCCGATCGACCCCGCCAACCCGATGGCACTGCGAAGCCTCGTGGAAGAATTGAAGAAAGGCCGCAAGATCGTCATCTTTCCCGAGGGACGTTTGACGGTCACGGGCACGCTGATGAAGGTTTATGAAGGGCCCGGCGCGATCGCCCAGATGGCGGGCGCCAGAGTTCTGCCGGTGAAGATCGAGGGCGCGCAATATTCCATGTTTTCGCGCATGCGCGGCAAGCTCAGGCTGCGCTGGTTCCCGAAGATCACGTTGACATTTCTGCCGCCGGTCAAATTCGATTCGCCGCCCTCGCTCCGAGGTGCTGCCCTGCGCGAGCATCAGGCCGACAAGCTTTACGATGTGATGACCGACATGGTGTTCCGCACCTCCCGGATCGATCAGACCCTGTTCGAGGCGCTGCTCGATGCGAGGGCGACCCATGGCCGCAAACATTTGATCCTTGAGGATATCCAGCGCACGCCTGTGAACTATGACCGGCTGGTGGCCGGGAGCTTTGTGTTGGGGCGGAAACTTGCCAAGCTGACGCCCCGCGAAACCAACGTGGGCGTGCTGCTGCCCAACGCCATCGGCTGCTTTCTCGCGATCTTCGGGCTTCATTCCACGGCCCGCGTGCCTGCCATGCTAAATTTCTCCACGGGCGCCACCAATATGGCGGCGGCTTGTGATGCGGCACAAGTTTCGACCATCGTCACCTCACGCCGCTTCATCGAGGCGAGCGAGATGCAGGAGGGCCTCGAACTGCTGAGCCGGAACCGCAGGATCATCTATCTTGAGGACATTCGCGCCAGTCTCGGTCTTCTGGACAAGCTTTATGGCCTCTATGCCCGGACATTTCCGCGATTGGCGGAAACCGATCCGAATTCACCGGCCGTCATTCTCTTCACCTCGGGCTCGGAGGGGGTGCCGAAGGGCGTCGTCCTTTCCCACCGCAATCTCCATTCGAACCGCCATCAGGCGGCGGCCCGCATCGCCTTTACCGCACAGGATATCGTGTTCAACGCCATGCCCATGTTCCATTCCTTCGGGATGACCGCGGGAACCTTGCTCCCGGTGCTGGCGGGTGTTCGAACCTTCCTCTATCCCTCGCCGCTGCATTACAAGATTGTTCCCGAGCTTTGCTACGACATCAACGCCACTGTCGTTTACGGCACCGACACCTTCCTCATGGGCTATGCCCGCAATGCCCATCCTTACGATTTCTTCAACACGCGCCTCGTGGTGGCTGGTGCTGAACGGGTGAAGCAGGAAACGCGCGACATCTGGATGGAAAAATTCGGGCTTCGCATTCTCGAAGGCTATGGCGCCACCGAATGTTCCCCGGTGCTCTCCGTCAACACGCCGATGCATCACCGCACCGGTACAGTGGGGCGGCTACTCGACCAGATCGAATACCGGCTTGAACCGGTAGAGGGGATCGAGGAGGGCGGGCGGCTTTTTGTCAAGGGCCCCAACATCATGCTGGGCTATCTCCGCGCCGATAATCCCGGCGTGATCGAGCCGCCGCCCGAGGGCTGGTACGACACCGGCGATATCGTAACCGTCGATGACCATGGCTTCGTCACGATCCTTGGCCGCGCCAAACGCTTTGCCAAGATAGCCGGGGAAATGGTGTCCCTGTCGGCGGTTGAAGGAAAACTGCACACAGCCTTTCCCGAGGCGCTGCATGCGGTTGTCGCTGTGCCTGATCCGAAAAGAGGCGAACAGCTTGTGCTCTTCACGACAGATGACACGTTAGACCGCGTCGGCGTTTCGGAAGGAATGAAGCGCGTGGGCGCAACTGATTTGATGATGCCCCGCAACATCATTGCGGTGAAGGAGATGCCGTTGCTGGGCTCCGGCAAGACCGACTACGTCGCCTTGAACCGCATGGCGCGCGAGGCGGTGAAGGCGTGAGCTTCACTCCAAACTTTGTCATCGCCGGACTTGTTCCGGCGACCCATCGATCCACAAGGGAGCGCGTTGAGAAATGGGTTGCCGGGACAAGCCCGGCAATGACAGAAATTAGTGCTTGAGCTCGACGGCATCGACACCGCCCGGCTCGCGGGCCGCGACGGCAAGGCCATGCAGCTCGCCGTGCGGCTTCTGGCGCAGGCGGCGGAGATCATGGGGGCGCCTTATCTCATTCCCATCCAATTCGCGCATATCGACGCCTGCTTCTACACGGGGCGAGCCCATGTGGATTTCGCGCGCTACCTTGTGAAGAATGACGCGAAGCTCGCCGTTAACACCTGGACGAACACCGGCCTCGTAAGTCTCGCCAATCCGGAGCTTCGGCCCGGGAAGAGCGATCCTGAAATGGTGAGCGGCGCGCGCCAACTGATGCAGCTTTATGCGGAGTTAGGCTGCACGCCCACCTGGACCTGTGCGCCCTATCAATTGCCCGATGGTCCAAAGTTCGGGGAACACATTGCGGCGGGGGAATCAAATGCCGTATCCTACTACAATTCCGTCGTCGGCTGCCGCACCAACAAATATGGCGACTATCTCGATGTCGCCTGCGCGCTCATCGGCAAGGTTCCCTTCGCTGGCCTACACACGGATGAAGGGCGGCAGGCGCGGCTGCATTTCGATTGCACCGCGCTGCCGGATGATTGCCGCGCTAGCAGCCTGTTTCCGCATCTGCTCGGTCACCACATGGGAGCAATTGCCGGAAACCGCGTCGCTGCGATCTCGGGGCTTTCCTAAAAAATGACAAACGACAGCGGGAAAGCCATCAGCGCGGCTGCGGCGGCATCAGGTGGCGTTGAACTTTGGCATGGCGTGGGCGT
>JBGTNZ010000192.1:0-11432 GCA_041742805.1 Aestuariivirga sp. | reverse complement strand
GCTTCGGAGGCCTTGCCGGTGATGCCCTTCTTGCGCAGATCGACCAGCATGAGATGGGTATCCGTGCCGCCTGACACGAGATCGCAGCCGCCCTCGATCATGCTGTCGGCCAAAACCTTGGCGTTGGCGGCCACGGCCCTGGCGTATTTCCGGAAAGCGGGTTTTAGTGCCTCACCGAAAGCCACCGCCTTGGCGGCGATCACATGCTCAAGCGGCCCGCCCTGGAGGCCGGGAAACACGGCGGAGTTGATCTTCTTGCCGAGATCGTCGTCGCGGCTGAGAACCATGCCGCCCCTGGGGCCGCGCAACGTCTTGTGGGTGGTCGTCGTCACCACATGGGCGTGTTCCAGCGGATTGGGGTGAACGCCGCCCGCCACGAGGCCGGCGAAATGAGCCATGTCGACCATCAGATAGGCGCCGACCGAATCGGCGATCTGGCGGAAACGGGCGAAATCGAGGATGCGCGGATAACCGGAGCCACCGGCGATAATCAGCTTGGGCTTCACCGCCGCCGCCTGCTCAGCCAACGCGTCATAGTCGATCAGGTGATCGTCCTGGCGCACCTTGTAGGGCTCGACCTTGAACCACTTGCCGGATTGGTTCACCGGTGAGCCGTGGGTCAAATGCCCGCCACAGGCGAGATCGAGGCCCATATAGGTATCGCCGGGCTGGAGGAGCGCGAAAAACACCGCCTGATTGGCCTGGGCGCCGGAATGGGGCTGGACGTTGGCGAAGGAGCAGTTGAACAGCTGCTTGGCGCGCTCGATCGCCAGGGTTTCCGACTGGTCCACATACTGGCAGCCGCCATAATAGCGGCGGCCCGGATAGCCCTCCGCGTATTTGTTGGTCATTACCGAGCCCTGCGCTTCGAGGACGGCGCGGGAGACGATATTCTCAGAGGCGATCAGCTCGATTTCATTCTGCTGGCGGTTCAGTTCGGCGGCGATGGCCCGGGCGATCTTGGGGTCGGATGCGGCGAGTTTGTCCCTGAAGAAGCCTGGGAACAACGGCGCGGGCTTCTTGGCCTTGGCCTTCTTGACGGTCTTCTTCGCTGCTCTCATGTCCATGGCAAACCCTTTCTCGAGCTGCCGCAAATGGCAGATTGCGCGAAAGAGGTCCAGTTCCATCTTGGCGCAGCGGCACAACTCCTGACTTTCCTTTTAAACGTAGCTACATTTAATATCGATGAAGCTGAGTTGGGACGAACCAAGCGGCAGGCGACGCTCGCGTCTCGCCAGCTTGATTTCGCCCAAGCGAAGGTTTTCACTTCACTCGCGAAGACTTGCGCCAGGATTACGGTGAACGTCGATACGTCACGGCGGGACATCTGGGCGAACGGCTGGTGGTTCTAGTGTGGACGCCGCGCGGGTCTGGGCGTCATATAATATCGATGAGGAAAGCAAATGACCGAGAGCAAAAAGCATTCGCCGAGGCGCTCGAAACGTAGCCAAGACGATGCGCCGGAATTGACGTCAGACTGGTTCATCGGTGCCGATCTTCATGACGGCAAGAGACTGGTGCGCCGTGGAAGGCCTAAAGGTTCAGGCACAAAGGAGCTGATTTCCCTGCGGCTCGACCGCGACGCCATCGCTGCATACCGCGCCACCGGCCGCAACTGGCAATCGCGGCTGAATGAGGCCGTGGTCAAGAGCACCAAGCGGTTTGCGTCCCACGCCGCTCTCTCGAGGTTCGATAAACTGATGGCGAGAAAAGGCGGCCAGCCGCCGCAAAAGGGCAACGCAATGCCGAAGCATTATCGGAAGACTAAGTAGCGGTAACTGTCAGACGATTACTGTTTTTGTATACTCTGGCGTTTCCGCACGTAGTCAATAATGGGCTGCAAAGCTCGCAACGTTATCTTGGCGATCCCCTTTAAATAATATATTCCAATGTCGGAACCTCTAACCTTAACTGTCCGAGTTGTGTGCGCTATTTGGCTATTTTTTGGTCGAGGATCGTGGTGGACACCGCCAGACACGTTTGCAGCGTGTTACGGTGACAGCTCAGCTATTCCGTGCCTAACAATAAACGTTTTCACGCCGCCCGCCTCAACATCATCTCGCCCCACAGGCGGTCGAGCGCATCCACCAGCCTTACGATTTCGAGTTCGCCGTGGAGCGGGCCTGGTGTCAGGCGTAGGCGTTCTGTGCCTTTGGGGACGGTGGGAAAGTTGATTGGCTGCACATAGATACCATGCTCGTCCAGTAGCCGGTCGGTGAGGGCCTTGCATTTTACCGGGTTGCCGACGATCACCGGCACGATGTGGCTCGGCGTTTCGACCACCGGCAGAGCGCGAGACTTTAGTTGCGCAGTCAAAAGACGCGCGTGTTTCTTTTGTAGCGTGCGCTCGGTTTCGCTGACCTTAAGGTGACGGATCGAGGCGGCCGCCCCGGCAGCGACAACGGGTGGAAGCGACGTTGTAAAAATGAATCCCGGCGCGAAGCAGCGGATGGTATCGACGATCGTGGAATTCGCCGCGATGTAGCCGCCAATCAGGCCGAAGGCCTTGGCCAGCGTTCCCTCAATGATGTCGATGCGATCCAGCAGGCCGTCACGCTCGGCGATGCCGCCGCCGCGAGGGCCGTACATGCCGACCGCGTGGACCTCGTCGAGATAGGTGAGCGCGCCGTGGCGGGCCGCGAGATCGCAAATTTCGGCGATGGGGGCGATGTCGCCGTCCATCGAGTAAACCGACTCGAAGGCGATGAGTTTGGGACGCGCCGGATCGAGGGGTGTCAGTTTCGCTTCGAGCTCGGCGAGATCGTTGTGGCGCCAGATGTGCTTCTCACAACGCCCGTGCCGGATGCCTTCGATCATCGAGGCGTGGTTCAATTCATCCGAGAGAATGACGCAACCAGGCAGCAGGCGTCCTAATGTCGAAAGGGCGGCCTCGTTGGCCATGTAGCCGGAATTGAACAGGAGTGCCGCGTCCTTGCCATGGAGATCGGCGAGTTCGCGCTCCAGTTTGATGTGATAATGCGTGGTGCCGGAAATGTTGCGGGTGCCGCCGGAACCCGCGCCCACCTCGTCGAGAGCCTCGTGCATGGCGGCGAGAACCGCCGGATGCTGGCCCATGCCGAGGTAATCGTTGGAGCACCAGACGGTGACTTCCGTTGGGGCCCCGCTGCCACGGTAAAGGGCGCGCGGGAAGCGGCCCTGGATGCGGCAGATGTCGGCGAATTCGCGGTAGCGGCCTTCGCGGTGGAGAATTTCGAGAGCAGCACCAAAATGCCGCGTGTAGTCAAACGCGCCCATGCGCCTTGATATGCGTTAGCCCGGCGAAAGCAACCCGCGCCAAAGGGCACTGGGTCAATTTGCTGCAGGCGCCGCCGTGGTGGCCGGTTTCGATTTCGGCTTCGGCACGGCGGCTGGCGGGCAGCCAGCCGGCAACTTGCCATCGGCGGCGGGCTTGCACGTCTCCGCAGCGGCCGTTTGGACGGTTTTGCTCACCGTCTTGGTGGACGCGGTGCCGGTCGCCTTCTTCGAGGGCTTCGCCGCAACCTTGACCTTGCTCTTTTTCGCCGTAGAGGCGGATTTCTTCAGGGGCTTTATGGTTTCGCCGGGTTTCACCGAGAACCAGTTCGAAGCAGCCACCGCCTTGGCCTTCTTCGCCTTGATTTTACGGCCCAGAGAATCTTCCAGCGCTTCGAGTTTGGATATCGGGTCGAAATACTTGTCGCCGTTGCGCGAGCGGCCGAAATTGAAAAATCCGAAAGCTTCATCGGCATCGACGGCCGAAGGATCGCGCGGTATCGGCTTCAGGACAAAGCGCTCGCCGCCCTTGGTTTCGCCCACCGGCAGCGGCTGGCCCATGACGAAGCCCGAGCGATCAAGCTCATAAACATCGGGACGGAAATTCACTTCGCCGTTGCGGCCGGGCCAGGCCGTCAAATAGGTGACGCGTATCTGCGGGGGATTGAGGACCGGTTTGTCGAGCCGCTCCTTGCTCTCGGCCAGATAGGCGATGCGGCTGTTGTCGATGCCGTCCTGGCCGTTGAGAATCCAGTTGAGCAGGATCGCTACTTTCTCGACGCGCACGCAGCCAGAACTGTAGAAGCGCTGCCCCGAGGCGAAAAGGTTCTGCTCGGGCGTATCGTGGAGATAGATGCCGAACGGGCTGTCAAATTCGATCTTGGCGGAAGCCATGGCGTTGCTGCCGCCCGGCTCCTGACGGAAATGATAGTTGTCGACCACAACCCGGCGCCATTTGATCCGGTCGGGATTGATCTCCGGCCCGCCGACGCCGTCGAACACCTTCATGTTCATGTCGCGCATGACGCGGGAGGCGCCGCCCGAGCGCATCCTCGGCAGAATATCGCGTTCGACGATCGAGGCTGGCGCATTCCAGTAGGGATTAAATTTGATAGTCGCCACACTGGTCATCACCACCGGCGTCGGGCGCGAGGGCCGGCCGACAATGGCGTTGTGGATCGAATAGACCGTGCCATTGTTGATGGCTGCAATCTGCTGGGCCGGAACATTGACGACCACGTAGCGGGGCCCCAAATCCCTTGAATATTCGGCAACGCGCGGCAGATTGGCGCGGATGGTGGCAAGGCGCCGCTCGGCGGGCACATTGAGTTCCCTGAGCGTGGCGCTGTCGACGGCTCCGGTTACAGCCAGCCCGTGATTGCGCTGGAAGCGCGTGACGGCCTCTTCCGTGGCCGAGGTATAGACATCGGCGTATTGGCCCTGGGTCGCCTCCGGGCGCAGGTAGCCCTCGATGAAGAGACGCCGGTTCAGGGCTATGACAGCCTTGCTCTGCACACCCTTCTTGAGCTTGCCGCCCGGCACCCTGCCCCAGCCGCCAGAGGCTGCGATCTGGGCGAAGCGGGCTTCGGCCGCCTGAAGCGCTGGGCCGCTGCCGGGAGTGAGGAAGGGGCTGACGCTGCCATCGTTGACGATTTGCGTGGCGGTCGTAGCGGGGCCGCCTTTAGCGCTGGTTCCGTGGGACGACCAATTGGCATTGGCCGGGGCTCCATCATCGGAACTGCTCCGCTTTTTCTTGAAAAGCTGCCAGAAGGAATTTTCGTTGCCGGCGTGAGCCGGGGCAAACCCGATGACCGGCACGGCGCAGAGCAGCGTTATGGCTACCGCTACAGATTTGAACGAGGGCCGAAACCCCTGAAACCAATCGAAACCCATCCCTGCCTCACGATTCATGTCTTGCGCACTGGCATGCGAGAGGGACAATCCATACCAGCAGGGACTCGACTCGTCAAAAGCCAGTCACGTTCGGGCAAAAAAGACCCCGCCCTGCGGCTTTTAAGTCACAGGGCTTTCGCCCTTCCCCCCTCGCGGGGGAAGGTGGATCGCGCGCCGCAGGCGCGAGACGGATGAGGGGGCTGCTTCAGCGAGTTCGGTCGTCGAACACCTGACTCGCTGAAGCAGTGCCCCTCATCCGGCGCTACGCGCCACCTTCCCCCGCGAGGGGGGAAGGTGTGTTGGGCGGTTAGAGGCGATAGAGGATCTGGTCGGTCCAGAAGCGCTCGAGGCGGGTGAGCGCCTTGTTCAGTTTCTCGAATTCCTCGACCGAGAGGCCGACGAGTTGCTCAACCGAGGTGAGCTGGCGGTTATAGAGCGCATCGACGCGCTCGCGGATCGCCTGGCCCTTGGCGGTCAACTTGATGCGGACCGAACGCTTATCGGCGTTCGAGCGTTCGTGATTGACGTAGCCCGACTCCACCAGCTTCTTCAGATTGTAGGAGACGTTCGAACCCTGGTAGTGGCCGCGGGTCTTGAGTTCGCCCGCGGTTAATTCGGAATCGGCGATGTTGAAGAGCAGCAAAGCCTGCACCGGGTTCACTTCCGGTTCGCCGCTGCGCTCGAAATCGTCCTTGATGACATCGAGAAGCCGGCGATGCAGACGCTCGATCAGCGTGAGCGCCTCCATGTATTTGTACTTGATCGGATGATGGGCGGGTTCAGCCGCCACCGGGCGCAATGCCCCCACTACTTCAGTACGCATGTTATCCACCTATCCCTTGTTTCGAGGCCAGGCACTCTTTCGGACCGGTCCTCCAATGGCGCCACAATGCGCTGAAGCAGCTTAAAATCGCCTCAATGGCTTGGGTAAATTTGTTCTTATATTTTCAAAGATTTGCGTCTGTTTCGAAGACAGTTTACGGAGTCTTTTTTTCCACTCTTAATAAAGCCGGAAGGACCCTGGATGACCCGCCGCTCCGACCCCGCCCCCCAATTTCCGGCCACCCGCATGCGGCGGACCCGCGCTACCTCCTGGTCGCGCGATCTGGTGCGCGAAAATTCGCTTCAGGCCAGCGATCTCATCTTGCCGTTGTTTGTCATGAAGGGAGAGGGGGTATCGCAGCCGGTACAGTCGATGCCGGGCGTTTCGCGGCTTTCAATCGATCTTGCCGTGGCCAAGGCCGAGGAAGCAGCCAATCTCGGTATTCCGGCCATCGCTCTCTTTCCTTATACCGATGCCAAGCTCCGCACCGATGATGCGCGCGAGGCTTTCAATTCTGACAACCTCATCTGCAAGGCCGTGCGCGCCATCAAGAAGGCGGTGCCCGAGATCGGCATCATATGCGATCCCGCGCTCGATCCCTATACCAACCATGGCCATGACGGACTGATAGAGGGGAATGAGATCGTCAATGATGCAACGCTGGACGCGCTGGTCAAGCACGCGCTGGTGCAAGCGGAAGCCGGCTGCGATATCGTGGCGCCTTCCGACATGATGGATGGGCGCATCGGAGCGATCCGCGAAGGGCTCGAGAAGGCGCGCCTCCAGCATGTGCAGATCATGGCCTATAGCGCCAAGTATGCTTCGGGATTTTACGGTCCGTTTCGTGACGCGGTCGGCACATCCGGCACGCTTACCGGCGACAAGCGCAGCTATCAGATGGATCCCGCCAATAGCGATGAGGCGCTCCGCGAAGTGGCACTCGATATCGCGGAGGGCGCTGACATGGTGATGGTGAAGCCGGGGCTTCCCTATCTCGACATCATATTGCGCGTGAAGGAAACTTTCCGTGTACCGACATTCGCCTATCAGGTGTCGGGTGAATACGCGATGATCATGGCGGCCTGCGACAACGGCTGGCTCGATCCCAAGAAGGTAATCCCCGAAAGTCTCGTGGCTTTCAAACGTGCTGGCGCCGACGGCATATTGACGTATTTCGCGCTCGATGTGGCGCGCGCGCTTCGCTCTTAGACGAAGCTGTATCTTATTTCTTGAGTCTGGCGATCAGGCTTGATGTGTCCCAGCGCTGGCCGCCCATCTTCTGGACTTCGGAATAGAACTGGTCGACCAGTGCCGTCACCGGCAAATGCGACCCGTTGGCGCGCGCTTCATCGAGGCAGAATCCCAGGTCTTTGCGCATCCAGTCGACGGCGAAGCCGAAATCGAATTTGCCCGCGATCATCGTCTTGTGGCGGTTTTCCATTTGCCAGGAGCCTGCTGCGCCCTTCGAGATCACATCGATGACGGCGGCCATGTCGAGGCCGGCCTTTTGGCCAAAGTGTATGGCCTCCGCCAATCCCTGCACGAGGCCGGCAATGGCGATCTGGTTGCACATCTTGGCGAGCTGGCCAGAGCCCGAAGGCCCCAGCAGGGCCCGCATGCGCGAATAATGCGTGATCAGCGGTTCGGCCTTGGCATATTCGCCGCTGTCGCCGCCGCACATCACCGTTAGCACGCCGTTCTCGGCACCCGCCTGGCCGCCAGAGACCGGCGCATCGACAAAGCCCAGCCCCCGCTTCTTCGCATCGGCGTGGAGCTCGCGCGCTACCTTGGCTGAGGTGGTCGTGTGATCGACGAAAATGGCGCCTTGTTTCATGGCCTGGAATGCGCCATCGGCGCCTATCGTCACCTGGCGAAGATCGTCATCATTGCCGACGCAGGCGAATACAAAATCGGCGCCCGTGGCGGCTTCGCGCGGGGTCGCGGCCGTTTGACCTTTGTGCGCGGCCGCCCACTTGCGGGCCTTTTCGGGGTTACGGTTGTAAACCCGGAGATCGATACCGCCTCTCGTTACGAGATGCCCGGCCATGGGGAAGCCCATGACGCCCAAACCGATCCACGCTGCTGTGATTGCCATCCAAGCTCTCTACACAATATGCTTGAAAGGCGGAAGCGGGCGGCGGCATTATAGGTTCACAACCGGAGTCTACGCGTTGAGTATCGAGCGCCGCAATTTTCCGCAGTTCTTTATCACGGCGGCATCGCCCTGCCCCTATTTGCCGGGGCGGCTGGAGCGCAAGGTTTTTACCCATCTGGTGGGCAATGATGCGCGGGGGCTCAACTCGCAACTCTCCCAGGGCGGATTCCGGCGCAGCCAGAATATTGCTTACCGGCCCGCCTGCGAAGGCTGTGCGGCGTGCGTATCGGTGCGGGTGCCGGTCAATAGCTTCGACCCCAACCGGTCGTTCCGCCGGGTGCTGGCGCGCAATGCCGATCTTGAAACCCATGTCATCCAGCCCCGGGCGACGAGCGAACATTACTCGCTGTTCCGTTCCTATATCGATGCCCGTCATGGCGAGGGCGGCATGGCGGACATGACGGTTCTGGATTTTTCCGCCATGATCGACGACAGCTTCGTTGACAACCGCCTCGTCGAATATCGCCTGAGGGGCGAACTCATGGCCACGGTGCTGATCGATCTTCTCGGCGATGGCGTATCGATGATCTATAGCTTCTATACTCCCGACATTCCGTCCCGCAGCCTTGGCACCTACATGATCCTCGACAATATCGCCCGCGCCCGCAATCTCGGCGTCCCCTATCTCTATCTCGGGTATTGGGTGCGAGGCTCGCACAAGATGAATTACAAGGCGCGCTTCCTGCCGCAGGAGCGGCTGACCGCGAACGGCTGGGCGCTGCATCGCGGATAATCAAGTCGATTAAATTTACATGTCGTTTACCAAGCTTTGTTAAGCAACGAGCGGAGTGACCTTGCCAGGTTGATCGACGCTGCACCGCCGCTCATAGTGACAGATGAATTCCCGAGGCGAGTGGCCGGCCGAGCCCACGGGATGCGAGCAGAGCGGACCTGATCCCAGATGACCTTCTTTGATGGCGACGCGGCCAGCCAGGTTCGCAAAGGGCTTATCATCACCACGGCCGGAGGGCTGCTGTACACGCTCGATCTGCCGCTGCTTCGCCTTGCAACCACCGACAAATGGACCATGGTGTGCGCGCGCGGGCTCTTTTTGTTCCTGTCGATCAGCGCCCTTTGGTATCTGATGCGCCGCCACAACGGCAACACGCCCTATATCGCGGGAGCCGCGGGGGTCGCCGTCGCGCTCACCAGCACAATAACCAACATCACCTACGTCGGCGCCATCGTCGAAACGAGCGCTGCCAACGTGGTCTTCATCACGGCGCTTATCCCGATTTTCACGGCATTCCTGCAACGCGTATTCCTGGGCGAGAAAGTCCACTCGTTCACCTGGCTGGCGACCGCCACATCGTTTGCAGGTGTGGGCGTTATCGTTTGGGACAGCATCGGCCATGGCAGACTCTTCGGCGATTTATTGGCGCTGACCGCTGCTGTGTTCACGGCAATCGCGTTTACCATTATCCGGGCCAGCGGGAAGAATGTCGCCGGAAGCCTCGCCGTCGGCAGCCTCGCTTCCGCCGTGACCGCGCTTTTTCTTTTCGATGTTTCGCCGGGCGCACTTCTGGTTCCGGCTTCTTTCGGGGTTCCGGCCTGGATGTGGATTGCCATCAACGGCCTGATCGCCATTCCCCTGGCTTCGACGCTTATCGCCAATGGACCGCGCTTCCTGCCCTCGGCCGATGTCAGCATGTTCTTCCTGCTTGAGACTGTCCTCACGCCCGTATGGATATGGGCTTTGTTTGCCGAGAAGCCGACGCCAACTGTGCTGGCCGGCGGCCTCATCGTCATCGTGACGCTGGTTGCCCATAGCTGGTGGCGGCTTTCGGCAACGCTGAGGCCGGCGCAGCCCGTTATGGTGGTAAGGATGCTTAAGCCCAGGTCACTTCATGGGTAAGGACGGTTTACGCGATCCCCTTGGTACGGCGCAGGTGATCGCGAGCCTGGTAAGCGAACTCCGTGACCTCGGCCTAACGCCATCTATGAGCGCGGATCTCGCAGTCTTTGCCGCCTTGCGGCTGGAACTACGGAAGGAAGTTGTATCGCCTTTCTTCGATCCGGCAGTTAACGACACGAGCGGCAACCGTTTTTTCTGGATGAAGCTTACTGGGAGTGACGGCATCATCGGACTTCAAGCGTTCCGCATAGATACCGTGGACTCATGCCTCGCCCACTGGGCGCCGTCGTACATCATAGGGTTGTATATGCGGCGCGGTGAAGTTCTGATGCCGCTCCATCCAACACCGCCGCGCGGAAGCATTTCGGAACGGATCAATGGCCGGGTAGTTTATCACGGTGAGATCTGGATCGACCGCAACATCCGGAATCGCCGGATTTCGCAAATCTTCTGCCGCCTCGGCATGCTTCTCGCCTTCGTGCGCTGGAACCCCGACGCAATGTGGGGACTGGGGAGTCAATCCATGGCAACGCATGGGCATTTCAACCGAATGGGTTATTCCTATCTGGAACGTGGTTTCTTCCGCTGGCAATGGGTCGCTGAAGGCATCGATCCCGTGGAATGGATCGTGGTGGCGGAGCGTACCGGTCTTGAACAACTGGTCGAAGAAATGCTCACTACACCACAGCAATTTCGACAGGCGTGATCTCGCTCACCACCGAGACCATTCGGGAGCGACCCCGGACCTTGGGGAGCGGCATTACAATACGCTGATAGGGAATCCAGGCAATTTCACCGTCCGCGCCCATCATGGCGGCGTAGATATGGTCATAGTGCGGCCGGCCGGATTCCAGCACATGGGCATAGGCCCTTGATACGATCTTGTCATAACTGGTGCCCGACAGGCAAGGCGTCGTCACGGGCAATAGGCCCCACAGCTTAGCTATCGCCGAGTTCGCGCCGATGCGCTCCACCTTCACACGGCCGGTTTTCATATCGAAAGAGCAATCAACGGAAGATTCAGCAGGCGCCTTGCCCGCCTCGAGAGTTGCGCGGAGAATATCCGGGAGAACGCGGTTGTTGGGATTGAAAGACTGGGTATAGACCCGGGAGGACAAATGCAGATCGCTTTTGGCGATCAGTTGGTCAATACGGTCGCGGGTCTCAATGGGGTCCACGAGAGTCTCTGAAAACCAGCCCGACATATAGTAGTTGAGGGTATAGGGGCCGGGGAAAGATCCGATCCGTTCCCGGGCAAAAAAGAGCGAGGCCCAATTGGCGCCGAAGGCATACCACCTGACCGTTGTGCCGACCTCACTCGACACCACCTTTACCAGATTGTTGCGGTCGAGAAAGATTCGTTCCGGTAGCGACGTTGCGCCTTCAACGTCGGGCTTTGGAACGAGGCGACCGTCTGAAATCCACAACTCCATGTGATCCATCGTGACAGATGT